>JBQCGE010000532.1:0-4980 GCA_051955955.1 Verrucomicrobiota bacterium | reverse complement strand
CGGATGCATAATCCGGGCGAGTTCACGCCTGACAACACCTTCGTCCTGCATCTGTATGGACGCTATTGCAACGCCAATAAGTTCGCAGGCGAGATCGATCTTTTCGAAGCGCTGGATAATGTGAAACGCCGCTACGCCATTGATGAAAACAGGATCGTCGTGCGCGGCTTTTCAATGGGTGGCGCTGCGTGCTGGCAATTCGCCGCCCATTACGCAGGCATGTGGGCCGCAGCCGCACCCGGCGCGGGCTTCGCTGAAACCGCGGATTTCCTTCGAGTTTTTCAGAAGGTAGCCGTTGCCCCACCCTGGTGGGAACAGAAGCTCTGGCATTGGTACGATGCGACTGATTATGCCTTGAACCTGTATAACTGCCCGACAGTCGCTTATAGCGGCGGGATCGATCCGCAAAAACAGGCAGCGGATATCATGGCCAAATCGCTCGCGAAATATGGAATGGAACTCACCCACATTATTGGCCCAAACACTCCGCACCGCTACGAACCGGGCGCGAAAAAGGAAGTGATCCGGCGGATCGATAGTATTGCTGAAAAAGGACGGAATCCATTTCCGCGCAAGGTGAAGTTCGAAACCTGGACGCTTCGCTATAATGAAATGCTCTGGGTAAAGCTGGATGCAATGGCTGAGCATTGGGAACGCGCGATGATCGAAGCAGAATGGATCAAAGATCAAAATGTCGAGGTGCAAACAAAGAATGCAGCCGCTTTCACCCTTTCCGTTCCTTCGGGATACGCGCCACTCACCTTGCAGAAATCGATTCGGGTGAAAGTCGATGGCGAAGAGTTGAATGCGCCATCGCCGGAAACAGATCGTTCATGGAGCGCTCATTTCCAGAAGGAAAATGGCGCCTGGAAGATTGTCGAAGATGCCAAATTTGAGGGGCTCCACAAAGTTCACGGGCTGCAAGGGCCAATCGACGATGCTTTCATGGATAGCTTTATTTTCGTGGTGCCGAGCGGAGAGGCGATGAACGACAAAGTAGGTGCGTGGGTTGTGTCCGAACAGAAACATGCCATCGAACATTGGCGCAAACAGTTCCGTGGTGAAGCGCGTGTGGTGAAGGATTCGGATCTGACCGATGCTGAGATCGCCTCTGCAAATTTGGTGCTTTGGGGTGATCCGAATAGCAATCTTGTGCTCAAGAAAATTGCAGAGAAACTTCCGATCCACTGGACGAAGGAGAATGTCGAGCTTCGTGGTAAAACTTTCGACTCCGCCCAGTTCGTTCCGGTTCTCATTTACCCGAATCCGCTCAATCCAAGTCGTTACGTGGTGCTGAATAGCGGCTTCACTTATCGTGAATACGATTATCTCAACAACGCCCGCCAGGTCGCGAAACTGCCTGATTTTGCAATCGTCGATCTCTCCGTGCCACCCAACTCGCGCTATCCTGGCAAAATTGTTGAGGCGGGATTCTTTGATGAAGACTGGAAACTGAAGGGAAAGGAATAATAGATGCTGGGCATGAAAGGGCGTTGGGCAACTTTGCTCGGAGTTGCGCTGGGACTGAGCTTAACGGTTTTGCATGGAGCAGTTTTGCCTCCGCCGGGCACGCCCATTTCGGATTCTGATCGGTCGCAGTTGCAAACAAAGCTGGGTGAGCTGCAATCTGTAATCAGCGACCTGCGCAAGGATCCGAAAAGCTCCGAGTGGCTTCCGGATATCGAAATCTTCGCAAAGGCTGTTCAGTATCCGCTTCAATATAACGAGTTTTACAACCTGAAGTCGGAACTGCCTGCTGCCCGTAAGTTGCTGGAGATTGGCTTGGAACGAGCGAGCCAACTCCGCTTGAATGAACATCCATGGTCGCGGCAGACCGGGTTGGTCGTGCGCGCGTATCGTTCGAAGATTGATGGATCCGTTCAGCCATTCGGACTTGTGATCCCAAATTCTGTCTCGACTTCATTTCAAACCCCTCGGCGTCTCGATATTTGGCTGCATGGGCGCGATGAGCATTTGACCGAACTGAACTTCATCAATGGCCGATTGAAATCGCCAGGTGAATTCACGCCGGAGAATACGATCGTGCTGCACCTGTATGGACGTTATTGCAATGCGAACAAGTTCGCAGGGGAGATGGATTTGTTTGAAGCGCTTGCCGCGGTGCAGAAGGAATACGCCATTGATCCAAACCGAATCCTGGTCCGCGGCTTTTCGATGGGTGGCGCGGCCTGCTGGCATTTTGCGGTGCATTATGCCGGAGAGTGGGCAGCAGCGGCTCCGGGCGCGGGGTTTGTGGATGCGGAGAAATATCTGCATCTCGATCCGGACCAAGTGCCCTGGTATGAGAAGAAGCTTTGGCATTGGTACAATGGGCCCGATTACGCGATTAATCTGTTCAATACAGACCTGGTGGCATACAGCGGTGAAATCGATAAACAGAAGGCGGCGGCAGACATGATGGCTGAGGCGCTTTCCGCGGAAGGACTCACCATGACGCACATTATCGGGCCGAACACGGGGCACAAGTACCATCCGGTCGCGAAGCAGAAACTGATTCGCCGCCTTGACCAGATTGCTGAAAAGGGGCGTGATCCCGCTCCGCGCGAAGTTCATTTTCAGACCTACACACTGCGTTATAACCAAATGAAGTGGGTTACGGTGGATGGGCTTGAAGAACATTGGGCGCGCGCACGGGTGGATGCTGAAATCGAGAGCAACGAGTTCGTGGCGATCCAGACCACGAATATCAACGCCCTCACCCTCAACTTTGAGGCGGGTTATGCTCCTTTCGAAACGGGGGCGAAACCGAAGATTCAGGTTGATGGTGCAATGCTTCGTGCGCCAGGCGTTCCGACCGATCGTTCGTGGTTGGTGCATCTCCAAAAAACAGGAGGCAAATGGGAAATTGCGGCGCATGCGGATGCGGAAGGGCTGCGCAAAGTGCATGGGCTGCAAGGTCCGATTGACGATGCGTTCATGGATTCGTTTGTGTTTGTGCTGCCGAGTGGAACCTCGAAAAACGCCCGGCTCCAATCGTGGGTTAAGGCGGAGCAGGAACATGCGCAGGTGCAGTGGCGCAGGATTTTTCGCGGGGATGCGCGAGTCATTTCCGACAGTGAACTGACCCCGGAAATCATCGCCGACAACAACCTTGTGCTTTGGGGCGATCCGCAAAGCAACGCGGTGTTGCAGCGCATCCTTGGACAATTGCCCCTTCAATGGAACGATGAGAAAGTGGAGATCAAGGGAGAGCAGTTTTCGGCGGCGGACCACGTTCCGGTTCTGATTTATCCCAACCCGCTCAATCCGAAGCGCTATGTGGTCTTGAACAGCGGGTTCACCTTTCGCGAGGCGCACAATTCGAGCAATGCACGACAAATTGCCAAACTGCCGGACTACGCGGTGATCGATCTTACCCAACCTCCGAACGACGAAGCGCCCGGGAAGGTGGTTGCGGCCGGATTCTTTAATGAAAGCTGGCACTGAGGAATGAGCCCGAACTTACTTGTTTACTGCTGGGTCGGCCTGGGTGGCGCGCTTGGGAGCATCGCCCGTTTCTGGGCATCCGGCCTGGTTGCAAACCGGATCGGAACGACGTTCCCCTGGGGCACGCTGATCGTGAATGTGACCGGCTGTTTTATCATTGGGCTTTTTGCGAGCTTGACGGGGGTGGATGGGCGATGGCTGGTTTCTCCCCGGTTCCGCGAGTTTTTCATGGTTGGAGTTTGTGGCGGGTATACCACGTTTTCATCGTTCAGCCTGCAAACATTGAACCTGATGCAAACCGGTGAATGGCTGAAGGCGACGGCGAATATGGCCCTGTCACTCTGCCTTTGCATGCTGGGGGTATGGCTGGGGCATCTGCTTGCTTCAACCTTGAATGGAATCAAACCACATTGATCAAAGGTCTTATGAACATTCCCGAAAAGGCTCTTCTCCTGCGCATTTACATTGGCGAAAGTGACCAATGCGATGGCCGCCCACTTTTCGAAGCGATTGTGCTCAAGGCGCGGGAAGCGCACCTGGCTGGCGCAACGGTCCTGCGCGGTCCAATGGGGTTCGGCAAATCGAGCCGGGTGCATACGGCTAAAGTGCTTCGGCTTTCGATGGACCTGCCGATTGTGATCGAGATCATCGATAGCGAGGAAAAGATTACGGCCTTCCTCCCGCTGCTGGACACCATGATGGATGGGGGACTTGTGACGCTGGAGGAAATCCGCGTCCACCGGTACGAAGCGAATTCCAGATAGTTCGTGTGAATAGTCCTTCGGGTTTGGGTTGGGCGAGGATTTTGACGGCTTCGGTGTAGGTGTGGTTTTCGCAGAGGGTGATGATGAATTGTTTGTCCTCGTGCGAGAGGGAATCGAATTTGTTGAGTTTCATACGGCTATGTTTTAGGGCCGCAGGAATGGGCGTGATTGCCCGAACGGAGAAGACCAGTTTTAGTATCGGTTTAAGGTCGGTTCAAAGGTAAATCGTGCCCGATGGGGCAATGCTTACGTTTGAAACGTTCTCCGCTGTTTCGTGCGGCTGGGGGTGAGGATGCAGGAGAGTGCTTGAGATGTCAATAGGGATGTTGACTCACGCGAAGGCGCGAAGCCGCGAAGGGGGAGAGGGAAGGATTCACCAGAAGAGATATCCGCCAACCGAGTTCAGTTTTCATAGCCGGGGTGGTCGCATCCCTGACCGAAGGTGAATTGGACGTGCTGAGGCTCAGGTTGTCCGCTGGAGTCACGGTCATCTGCCCCTTCGAGATTGCGTTGTAGCTGATTCCACCACGTCGTTGCTGGCGAGTGTTGCTGCGGCGTGAGCGGCGGCTATCCTTCTCGCTTGCTCGTCGGCAGGGCGGTTTAAGACGGGTTGCAACTCCTGGGCCAAGTCGGTCGGGTCCGACTGATGCATCATTAGAGCTTCGACTATGCATTGCATGACGGTCGCATCAACTGCTTTCATACGAGCAATGGTTTTTGTTGCGACAAAACGAACATTGAAATCGTGGTGCTGAAGATATTTTGCGAC
>JBQCGE010000531.1:0-2583 GCA_051955955.1 Verrucomicrobiota bacterium | reverse complement strand
TTGCGGGGGCAATTTCAACCTGCTCTGCATTCAGCAGGATTTTGAGCACAGTCAAATCCGCGGGAGTCAGGTCGCCCGAGGGTTGCATGACGAAGTTAATTTTCTTCGCTGAGGAAATGTTATATTCGCGCCGAAGGTTACGGGCCTTGCTGACGAGTTCATACTTGGCCTCAGCAACGCTCTCGTCGCTTTCATCCAGGCCATAACCATCATAAAAGTCCTTGCCAAGCGGTTTGGGCCAGGGAGCGAACATAATGCTCTGGCCACCCTGGTTCTCGGGCATGTCCTCGTTGAAGCCGAGTCCATGCCACAATTCTTCGGTAACGAAAGGCAGGAACGGATGCATCAATCGAAGCACGTGGGAGAGCACAAAATCGAGCACCGCGAGCGTATTCGCCTTTTGGGCGGCGTCATCGCCAAAGAAGACTGCCTTGGAAGCTTCGAGATACCAGTCGCAGAGTTCGCTCCAGAAAAATCGGTAAATCGTGGAGGTGGCTTCGTTGAATTTGTAGTCCGTCAGCGCGGAAGTAATTTCGGTGATCGCGCGATCCAAGCGGATCAAAATCCATTTGTCATCGTTGGTTAAACGAGCCGGATCAATTTCCCCCTGCACTTCACCCGCCTGCATCTGGCGATAACGGCAGGCGTTCCAAAGCTTGGTGCAGAAATTGCGGCCGAGTTCCACATGCTGTTCATCGAAAAGGACATCCTGCCCGAGAGGGGCGGAACGCATGATGCCAAAGCGAAGGGCGTCGGCGCTGTATTTGGAAATCAAATCGAGCGGGTCGGGAGAATTCCCGAGGCTCTTCGACATCTTGCGACCGGCTTTGTCCCGGACGATGCCAGTGAGATAGACATGGGAAAACGGCTTCTGGCCTGTATACTCAAAACCGGCCATAACCATGCGGGCCACCCAGAAGAATAGAATATCCGGGCCGCTGACGAGCACGGAAGTGGGATAAAACTTGGCGCGGGTTTCCTCATCCATCGTGGCAAAAGGCCAAAGCCATGAGGAAAACCATGTGTCCAGAACGTCCGGATCCTGCGTCCAATCCGAACCAGGACTTTCCGCCTGGCAGCGCATTTCGTCCCCGCGATACCAGACCGGAATGCGATGCCCCCACCAGAGCTGGCGGCTGATGCACCAATCCTGGATGTTGTTCATCCAATGCTCGTAAACTTTTTCCCAACGGTCGGGGAAAAATTTCAATTCGCCTGATTTCGCGACTGCTTTTGCCTGTTCAACGCTGGGATATTTCAGGAACCACTGTTCTGAAAGGCGAGGCTCGATCGGGACATCCGCGCGTTCGCTGAAGCCGACATTGTTCTGGTATGGCTCCTCCTTCACGAATGCGCCCAATTCCTGCAGTTTTTCAGCGGCAACCTTCCGGGCCTTGAAACGTTCCAAGCCCTGCAAATCCGCACCAGCCAGTGCGTTCAGGGTGGCGTCCGGATTCATGATGTCGATCAACGGCAGATTATGACGTTGGCCAATATCGAAGTCGGCCTTGTCATGCGCGGGAGTGACCTTGAGCACGCCCGTGCCGAATTCATATTCAACGTGAGGATCGGCGATGATGGGGATTTTTTTCTGATCGGGACTGAATTCGACCGGCAAAGGCCGATAGACCTGCTTACCGATCAGGTGAGTATAACGCGGATCTTTTGGATTCACGGCAACGGCAGTGTCGCCCGGGATCGTTTCGGGACGAGTCGTTGCAATGGTTAACCATGTATCCGGTTCCTCCACCACCTGGACCTTGAAGTAGTACATGGAACCGTTCTGCGGTTTCATGTTCACCTCCTCATCGGAGAGTGCGGTGAGGGTGACCGGGCACCAATTCACCATCCGTTTACCGCGATAGATATAGCCTTTGTTGAAGAGGTCGATGAAAGTATCAGTGACGGTTTTAGAGTAGGCCGGATCCATCGTGAAGCGCTCGCGGGTCCAATCGCACGAAGCGCCGAGTTTCTTCAACTGGTCAATGATGATGCCGCCGTGCTTGTGCTTCCATTCCCAAACGCGCTCGAGAAATTTCTCGCGACCGAGATCGCGACGACCGATTTTCTCTTCCTTCTTAAGTTTCCGTTCAACCACAACCTGGGTGGCAATTCCTGCATGGTCGGTTCCTGGCAACCAGAGCACTTCCCTGCCTTCCATGCGAGCCTTGCGGCAGAGAATGTCCTGGATCGTGTTGTTCAACACGTGACCCATGTGGAGGATGCCGGTGACATTCGGCGGAGGAATGACAATCGAGTAAGGTGCCTTGGTGGAATTCGGGTCCGCAACAAAACACCTCTGCTCCATCCAAAACTCATACCAACGGGATTCAACGAGAGCGGGATCGTAGGTCTTAGGAATTTCTGACATGTGAAAAAGTGGTTAAGAATTTGCGCCCAGGATTTGGAAATGGCCAAATTGCCGAAAGTGTTCATCGAAGCTGAGGGCGCTCGAAATTTGAAGACGGAGCATCACCGCGAAGGAAATGGCATCGCAGAAAGAGTATGATTTGTCAGGATTTCCTTTCAAAATACCGAGTGCCTGGCGTTGATCGTGAGGAGTCACTTGTTCCATGCGCACCA
>JBQCGE010000530.1:0-5165 GCA_051955955.1 Verrucomicrobiota bacterium | reverse complement strand
TTTCCTGAAAACTTCGATGAAGCATTGAAGTGGTGGCGCAAGGCAGCGGAACAGGGCCAACCGAGCGCGCAATTCAATCTCGCTCAGGCGTTGCAGGAAGGAAAGAAGGCACCGCTCGATTTGGTGGAAGCATACAAGTGGGCATCGCTGGCAGCGGAGTATGGAGATGCGGATGCGGCTGAAGCACGAGACTCTATTGCGCTGCGGATGCGACCGGAAGAGATTGCAGAAGGATTGAAACGGGCGCGGGAATTTAAGACGGCGCTTGCGGCCAGGGAAAACGAAAGACTCATGCGCGATTAAATTGCATTCAGATTTTTGAAACCTTTGGCCTCAAACAAACGCCTAATGAATGAACTTGCAAATTTGCTTTGCGGATTGAATGACCCGATTCATTATCGGGTCGTGAACAAATGAGCACTCCGGTAAAAATTGCGCTCTATATTGTCCTGGTGATACTCGTCACGGTTTCGGGCGTGTTCGCGCTCAAGGCGTTTGGGCAACTGATGGAAAAAGGACGTCCGGATTTGGCTGCCCTCGAACAGGTTGAGCCTGACCATCCAGGCGACAGCAGCACGCAGTCCGTCAGTGAGGTCACAAATAGCCTTCCTGCCACAAACTTGCCTGGGACGAACTCAACAGAAGTCGTCACAAATTACTCCAGCAGTGAAGCCGTTCCGGCGGCGAGCACGAATACAAGTGAGATTTCGACGAACGTGGCCGTGGTAACGACAAATTCCACTGATGCAACCAACACGACAATTGCGGCGACCCCGAAAAAAGCGGCAGCCAAACCGGAGGGCAAACGGCATCTCGGGCTTTGGTCCGGGGTCTTCCTGTTATCGCTCGCGGCGCTGGCTTTGCTAATTGCGGCGGATGTTTCTCATTATTTCGGCAATCGCGCGTTGAAAGTCCTTTATAACGATGAAGGAGAAGGCGTGGCGAATCCTGAGTATGAGACCGCGGAGCAGGTTTGGGCTAATGGCGATCACCTCGAAGCGATTCGATTGATGCGGGAGTATTTGAACAAGCATCCGCGTGAACAATTCGTCGCGTTGCGGATCGCGGAGATTTACGAGAAGGATTTGAATAATCCTCTGGCCGCCGCGCTGGAGTATGAGGAAGTGCTGAAACACAAGCTGCCGCCGGACCGTTGGGGATGGGCGGCGATTCACCTTTGCAATCTCTATTTCAAGTTGAATCAGGAACAGAAGGCCTATGAACTCCTGCGTAAAATCGTCAAGGATTACAGCCAGACACCTGCGGCCGAGAAAGCACGAAAACGTCTGGAACAAGTAGGCGAATTGCCACCTTCAGATACCATCACAGAGTCCCAGGTTCAGGCGAAGCCCGCCGCTCGGAGCGAGCCGTCCGGTCCTGAAAGCAATCTGCCACCCGGGTTTCGTCCGAAAAAGTGAGCTAGTCGAGGTCGTGGAATTCGGCGGTGATCCCTTCGGCATCGCAGTGGAGAATGGCGACGCTGCGAGTGAGCTTAAATCGTTGCTTCCCGGCGTAACCAGGGTTGAGGAACAAAGTGTTCCCGATATTTTCGCAAAATTTTTTGTGAGAATGACCAAAAACCACCACATCTGGATTTTGGCGGATGATGCGTTTTTTTAGTTTTTCGTCCGGCTTTTGGGGATCGACAATGTGTTGAACAAGAAATTTGCGATTCCCGATCTCCACCGTTTCAATCTCCTTGAAGGTTAAGCCTGTGTCGTTATTGCCCAGAACAGCAGTCACGGGAGCGATATATTCCAGCTCAAGGATGATCCAGGGAAGCCCAATGTCGCCCGCGTGTATGATGTGGTCGACCCCTTTGAAAATGTCGGCGATTTTTGGGTCCCAATGATTGTGAGTATCAGCAATAATGCCGACTTTAGTGATTGCCTTCGGTTCCATGATGCCCTGGTTTTGAGTAATCAGGCGCTGGCCTGCTCTGGTTGTGCTGTCTCCCCTTCCGCCTCCTCGGATTCCTCCTTCTCCTCTTTTTCTTCTGCTGCTTCGCTTAACTTCATCGCCCCGGCAAAAAGGCCCGTGAACAAGCCGCCGCTGAGGAGAGTATTCTTAAAGAAAGTCCATGTTGGGGGCCAGCCAGGAACGCCGCTGGTCATGGCTTGAAACCAACCCTGGAGCGTTTTTTGGTAATCCGGAAGTGAAAGCCATGAGGCGGTGTTCGTGAGCAGGTAAAAGATGACTGCGCCTAGGATTCCGCCACTGAGCAGCGAGAGAAATGATGATCTGGAATTGAACCTGGAGCCGACAAAGACGAGGACAGCCATAACCGCCAGGTTGATAATGGTTGTCAAAGTTATCAGGCTGACACCGTAATATGAATTCAGGACCAGATCGGTGAGGAGAATTGAGCCGAGCGGCATGATCCACTTCCATTTTCCAGGGAAATAGACGCCGCCACAAAATGCCAGCGCATACACCGCGCTGAAGTTAAGGGGCATCAATCCCGGCCATCGGGTGAATGAGAAAACAATCACAAACAACACCGGAAGCCAGATGTTCGATTTCAATCGCACAACCTGAATTTAATCCAAACCGCGTGGCAATAAAGATAAAACCCGTGAAATAGACGGGACCGCCGAAAGGCTATTCAACCACGAACAGGGCCGCCTCATCGAGGGCGGAGAATTAAGAGGCCTCCTCCTCCTTGCCGCTGACCCCATATTCATGGAGCTTATTGCGTAGGGTTCGAATGCTAATCCCGAGCTGTTTTGCGGCCTGGGTTCTGTTGCCGTCGCAAATCTCAAGCGCGCGGAGGATATGATCCTTCTCGACTTGTTCGAGGGGGGTAATGCCATCGCCCGACTGCGGCGGAGGGACTATGGAAATCGGGGCGGCCTGGCTGATGGATACCGTTTCTACATTGGCATTAACGATAATTGGAGCGAAGCCGAGGTGCTCAGGCTGGAGTTCCTTGCCATCGGGGCAGAGAATGACTGCGCGTTCGATGACGTTCTGAAGCTCGCGAACATTTCCGGGCCAGGAATGAGCCTTGAGCGCCGCGTGGCATTCGGGGGAAATGCCCGCAACCCGCACGCCATGCTTGCGGGCCATTCGTTGCATGAACATTTCGGCGAGGTATGGAACATCATCCATGCGCTCTCGCAAAGGCGGCACCTGGATGGGAACGACGTTCAAACGGAAGAACAAGTCCTGCCGGAATTCCTTTTTTTCGACGCTCTGCTCCAGGTTTCGGTTGGTGGTCGCGAGGACGCGGACATCCACTTTTATGGTGCGGTTCCCACCGACACGTTCCAATTCGCGTTCCTGCAAAACGCGCAGGAGCTTGGCCTGCACTTGGGGTGAAACTTCGCTGACTTCATCAAGGAGAATTGTGCCCCCGTGCGCTAGCTCAAAGCGGCCTTCGCGTTTATTTAGAGCACCGGTGAAAGCCCCCTTTTCGTGGCCGAAGAACTCACTTTCAATCAGGTTTTCGGGAATCGCGGCGCAATTTACCCGAATGAATGGCGCGCCGGAACGGGTGCTTTCGCGATAAATGGCACGCGCGACCAATTCCTTTCCCGTCCCGCTTTCGCCCTGGATGAGAACCGTAGCCTGGGTGCGGGCAACCTTGCGGATGAGTTGGCGGAGATTTTCCATCCCGGGACTTCGGCCGAGCAATTCGTAGCCGGAGTCATCCCCTTCTTCATTACTGAAATATTGGTTGACCTTGACCAGGCGAGTGAAGTCCTCGGCCTTTTTCAAGGTGACTTCGATCGTATCAACGGAAAACGGCTTGATGATATAATCAAAGGCTCCGTCGCGCATGCAACTGACAGCGGATTCGACCGAACCGAATCCGGTAACCATGACAACGAGCGGCTTTTGGGCGCGAGATTGAATCTGTTTGAGGAGGTCAGTTCCCTCGCCATCCGGAAGTCGAATATCAACGAAAATGAGGTCCCAATTGTCCTTTCCCAGGAGTTCCTGGGCATCGGCGATGGTCCCGGCGGCGGCGACATCGTACCTTCTTTGTCGCAGTTGCTGCTCCAGGTTTTTTCGGACGATCATGTCGTCCTCGAGGACAATTATCTTCTCGATAGGCATTGGCAAATTCGGCCTGTCATGCCGAATGCCGCTGATACATGCTGGAAACGAAATGAGGGCGTTGCCGCTGAGCGGACGGCAGGTGCCTCGTTGGAACAAGCCCCTTGCGCAGCAATGCCTGTTCATTTTCGCGGTCCAGCACCAAAATTCTCATTATTAAATTTTGATTTTCCCGCAGCAATTCAGCTATTTCCGGATATGACTCCCGCACAGCATGTTCGAGTTTCAGCCAGGCCACCCGGTGTTCCCGAATCTTATTGAGGGATTCAGTTAATTGCGCAAGAAACTTTTTCTTTTGGGCGTTTTGGTCGGGAATGGAATCGTTGTCGGGAGAGCGGAGCTGCTGGTTTTCCGCTTCAACGAGTCGGAGAATATCCTCGCAAAGATTTTTATGCGTTTGAAGGTCGTGGCGGAAATCGGTAAGGCAGGTCATGGGAAACCGTTTATAAATTTTTTTCGAGGGGAGAGTGGAGTTCGTCGTTCACGAGGCTGGCCTTGAGCGCCCACGTTAGGTGTTGCTTGCGCCAGGAGGCCATTTCAACGATTTGCTTGAGGGAGGGAGTTAAGTCTTCAGAGCTTTTTTCGCGCTCGATAATTTTATTGTAAGTCCCGATGGCTTTTTCAACCTGCTTCAAATTTTCATAAACGAGCCCGATTTGATACCAAACAGGCACCTGCCACTCCGGGGAAGAGTTCATTTCCGCGAGTTTTTGATAAATTTGGAGTGAGCTCAGGAAATCGCCTTCACGGTAAAGCTGGTTGGCGATGTTATTGCCGGCGCGCTGCTGCCAATAAGCCCATTGAGCGGGATCGCTCTTTGATTTTCCGTGCTGAAGCTCGAGCAACTCCATGATTTGTTTGAGGGAATCGGCATTGCGTCCCGATTTCTTCAGGGCATCGGCAAGGAGATAGCGTGTTTCCGGGGCGTCGGGGCCATCGGGATATTTATCGAGATAAAAATTCGCCTTGGAGATTGTGTCGTTGTGCTTTTGCAGGCCAGCGTAACAGCGAACCAGCTTGTAAATCACGTCCGCGCGGTTGAGGCCGCTGCCTTCCAACTTCAAAAGTCGGTTAAAATAATCAATCGCCTCTTCAAAACGACT
>JBQCGE010000529.1:0-7314 GCA_051955955.1 Verrucomicrobiota bacterium | reverse complement strand
TACGGACGCACAGCAACGGGCCGGGTCGGTTATGGCGTTGGGTATAACGCTTACAATCTCCGCACCTCAAAAGCGCCGCATTATGCTCTGGGCGGCAAACTGGCCAAAACCACTGAGTTCGCCAAGGTTTCCTGCGTCCAGCATCACTGGTCCATGGAAGGGCGCACGGCGGTTCGCGAAGCGAATTACGAGCAGTACCAGGCTATTCCAAAATTCGCTAAGGCGCTCGACGTGGAAGAGCCGCCAGTGGTCGAATCGCTTTACCCGAACCCGCTCGACAAAGCGAAGAACGATCCGCGCGTGGTTCATCAATGGGGAATGACCATTGACCTGAACAGTTGCGTTTCGTGCCAGGCTTGTGTCATCGCCTGCCAGAGCGAGAATAATATTCCCATTGTCGGCAAAGACCAGGTTTACCGCCAGCGCGAGATGCACTGGCTGCGCCTGGATCGTTATTACACCGGCAGTGATACTGCGAATCCCCAGGTCGCTTACCAGCCAATGCTTTGCCAGCATTGCGAAGCGGCCCCCTGCGAGAACGTATGCCCAGTAAATGCCACCACTCACGACGAGGAAGGTTTAAACCTGATGGTTTACAACCGTTGCGTCGGCACCCGCTACTGTTCAAACAACTGCCCGTATAAAGTTCGTCGTTTTAACTTTTTCGATTACAATCGCCGCCCGCTACAGGATTTGAAGGGGCCGTTCTACTCCACGCCGCTCACGCGCAAAACTGACGGCGAGTGGGACATGGTGAAATGGTTTAACAACACCGACCGCAGTTGGAAGGATGAGGAAGAGTGGGAGTTGCTCAAGCTCGTCAAGAATCCAGACGTGACAGTCCGGATGCGCGGTGTGATGGAGAAATGCACATTCTGCATCCAACGGATTGAAAGCGCCAAGATTGCCCAGAAGGTCAAGGCGGGTGCTTCCGACAACGTTGCAGTACCCGATGGACCAATCAAAACGGCCTGCCAGCAAGCATGCCCGGCGGATGCGATTGTTTTCGGAAACATCAAAGATCCAAACAGCCGGGTTTCGAAAATGAAAGCTTTGGATCGTAATTACCAGGTGCTCGACTTTTTGTTCACACGTCCACGCATCACTTATTTGGCCAAGGTTCGGAATCCGAATCCGAAAATGCCGGATTACCACGAGTATCCGCTCAGCACTCAGGAATATCGGGAGAAAATGCACGTCGAAGGAAATCCGTATAAAGCCGCGGAAAAGGGGCATGGAAATCCGGCAGAACATGTAACTCACCCTGGGAAACCGGCGAATAGAGTTTCAGAACACGGCAATCCAGCTGCTGAAGCAGGGAAAGGAGCGCACTAATGGCTCATACTGCAACCAGCGGATCGACTGTATCGATTCATCCAGCGCCAGTGGATCTGCAACGGCCTCCATTGGTCGAGCATGGTCATTCAATTGGCTGGATTTCAGACCGCATTGCTGGAGTGGCCGAAGGGAAAACTCCGCTCTGGTGGTGGTGCGCTTTTATTCCAGCGCTTATTTTATTAACCGGTTGCTTTTCGTTGATTGCCTACCTGGTTTCCGCAGGAACCGGTGTTTGGGGCTTGAGCCACCCGGTTATGTGGGGATGGGCGATTGTCAATTTCGTCTGGTGGATCGGTATTGGTCACGCGGGCACTTTGATTTCGGCGATTTTATTCCTGCTCCGGCAAAAATGGCGCACCGGTGTGAACCGTGCCGCTGAAGCGATGACCATTTTCGCCGTTATGTGCGCCGGTATCTACCCGCTCATTCACGTCGGACGCGTCTGGTTCGGTTGGTGGTTGTTTCCGATTCCGCTCTCTCAGGGAATCTGGCCGCAATTCCGGTCGCCTCTCATGTGGGACGTGTTTGCGGTATCGACCTACTTTACAGTTTCACTGCTGTTCTGGTACATGGGATTGATTCCTGATCTCGCGGTCATGCGGGATCGCGCACGAAGCAAAGTGCGGAAGTTCCTGTATGGATTGTTCTCCCTCGGCTGGACCGGTTCAAACCGCCACTGGAGCAATTATGAGAAAGCCTATTTGATCCTGGCTGGTCTCTCCACACCGCTGGTGCTCTCCGTGCATAGTATCGTGTCACTCGACTTCTCCGTCTCGCAATTACCGGGATGGCATACGACGATTTTCCCGCCCTACTTCGTTGCCGGCGCGGTTTTCTCCGGGTTCGGAATGGTGCTCACGTTATTGATCCCATTGCGCAGTGTTCTCGGATTGAAGGATTTGATCACCGCACGGCATATTGACCTCATGTGCAAAGTCACTTTGGCGACTGGCACAATTGTCGGATATGCCTATGCGATGGAGTTCTTTATTGCGTGGTATAGCGGCAATCCTTACGAGAAGTTCACCTTCATCAACCGTGCCCTGGGACCTTACGGTTGGGCTTATTTCTGGATGATCAGCTGCAACGTGCTTGTGCCGCAATTATTCTGGATCAAATGGTTCAGGCAAAACACGGCCGTAATCTGGATCTTGTCGATTTTCGTGAATATCGGCATGTGGTTTGAGCGATTTGTCATCGTTATGTCGCTGCACCGCGATTTCCTGCCATCAAGCTGGGGTTTCTACTCTCCAACCTGGGTGGACATCGGCACTTATATTGGAACCTTTGGTCTGTTCTTTACAATGTTCCTTTTATTCATGCGCTTTCTCCCGATCATCGCGATTGCGGAAGTTAAGGCGATCACGCCTCAAGCCGATCCGCATCATCCGCTCGGCGGCGCTCAACCAGGAGGGCATCACTAATGGCCGCAACAGCAGCAATCTCAACTCCGCGTTCCCGCCCTTACGGCATTATTGCGGAATTTGATACGCCCGCCTCGGTGCTTCACGCGGCGGAAAAGGTTCGGGACGCGGGATTTCGCCGATGGGATGTTTTCACTCCATACCCGATTCACGGAATGGACCAGGCGATGGGAATCAAGAATTCGAAAGTCGGGTACATTTCCTTTACCGGAGCAGTGCTGGGTTACACCACTGGCATGATTATGATCTGGTGGATGAATGCCGTCGATTATCCGATCATCGTGGGTGGCAAGCCCATGTTCAGCCCATTTGGCGCGTTCCCTCCTTCATACGAACTGACCATTTTGTTTGGATCCTTTGGAGCGTTGCTCGGGATGTTGTTCCTGAACAAGTTGCCAAGGTTGCATCATCCGCTTTTGAAACATCGACGTTTTGCCCTCGCCACCCATGATAAATATTTTGTGGTGGTGGAAACGACCGACCCGAAATATTCCGAAATTGAAACCCGCAAGTTGTTCGAGGATCTCGGCAGCAAGCACATCGAATGGGTGGAGGAATAATGCGGTATTTTATTCTTTCATTTCTTTTGGTTTGCGCGCTGGTGGTCAGCATTGCCGGCCTTCGGGGCAGCATTTCCCGCAAACCACCAATCGAAATTTTCCCCGACATGGATCGCCAGCCCAAGGTGCGTCCTCAAAAGCCGAGCGAATTTTTCGGAAACCACATGGAATCACGCCTGCCGGTTGAGGGGACCGTTTCCCGTGGAGAGCATTTTCAGGATACACCGGTTAATACTGGCATGATTACAGGCACAACTAACTTTGTAGCAACCAACCCGCTCAAAGTGACGCCGGAGTTAATGGCTCGCGGCCAGCAACGATTTCAAATGAATTGCTCGCCCTGCCACGGCTTGTTGGCGGACGGGAATGGAGTTACGAAACATTTCGGCATGGCAGTGGTCGCCAATCTGCATGATCCGCGCATTGTTCAAATGACGGATGGAGAATTGTTCTACGTGATTACTCACGGTCGAAATTTAATGGCTCCTTATGGAGCCCAGGTCGTGACCGAAGACAGGTGGGCGGTTGTCGCTTACCTGCGCGCCTTGCAATTGTCTCAATTAGGCACGGTGCAGGATTTACCTGAGGCGCAACGCGCAGCTTTTGCAAAATAGTATGGCCTCGCATTATTCAACTGATAAAGAAGCTCCGCTGGACTTGCGGAAATGGAGGCCTTTGCCGCTGATTTGCATGGTGCTCGGCGGGATTGGTGTTCTCATTGGATTTCTTATGCCCAGCTTGCGGGAGCGATTCGCTTTCTCGTGGCTGACCTCCTACATGTTTTATCTGAGCCTTGTGCTCGGAGCATTTTTCA
Source organism: Verrucomicrobiota bacterium (assembly GCA_051955955.1). Taxonomy (GTDB): domain Bacteria; phylum Verrucomicrobiota; class Verrucomicrobiia; order Limisphaerales; family SXQI01; genus DASVNK01. The sequence goes on along the minus strand of JBQCGE010000529.1, from coordinate 3,178 downwards.
TGGTGCTCGCTCATCATCTATTTGATGCGAGCTGGAGTGTTTCAATCCGCCGCATCAATGAGCACATGGCCTGTCTTGCTCCCATCATGGCGGTTTTGTTTATTCCGATCTACGTCTATCGCAAGACCCTTTATGAGTGGATGGATATCCCCCGTCATACGGATCATGCGCTGGACGCAAAATATCCGTTGTTTACCGACTCGGGTTTTCTGCTGGTTGCAGTGATCTGTTTTGTCCTCTGGACCTATTTCACCTGGCGTCTTCGCGCCAATTCGCTCGCCCAGGATAAGGATGGGCTGGCGGTACAGACTCGCAGAATGCGCGTGCTGAGTTCGTTCGGGGTGGTGGTTTTTGGATTGTCCGTGACTCTTGCCGCGATCATGTGGATCAAGGGTCTTCAATACCACTGGTTTTCCACCATGTTCGGCGTTTGGTACTTCGCGGGAAGTGCATGGCTGGTGATTGCGACCGATTATTTCATTGCGATGTTGCTCAAACGGATGGGTCCGCTGCGCGAGGTCGCTGGCCAAACCCAGTTTTATTTCCTGGGTTCGCTGCTGCTCGCATTTACGGTTTTCTACGCCTATATCACCTTTGCCCAATATTTCATTATTTGGAACGCCAACATTCCTGAAGAAACATTCTGGTATGTGTTGCGTGAACGCGGCACCTGGTTCGACATCAGCCAGGTTATTATTTTCGGTCACTTTTTCATTCCGTTCCTGCTGCTGCTCCGCATTGATGTGAAGTTGATCTTCCCCATCATGACCGGGCTGACCGCATGGGCGTGGCTGATGCATTATATCGACATGCAATTCAACATCATGCCTGCAGCTTCATTCGCGAAGGAAGGTTTTTCACCGCACCTGCTCGATGTCGCCTGCCTGCTTTTCATGGGTGGATTGCTCTCTAAAATTTGGATGATCTGGTATTTCAAACATCCGCCTTATCCGCAAAAAGATCCGCGCATTGCGGAAACGATGGGCGTTTATGTAGCCCCGATCGCGGCACCACGCCGGGTCGATGCAGAAGGGAATGCCGCTTAAGGAGGAACTATGGCTACATACGGCACCTATAATACTCCAGGAGGCTTTAAGCTTACCGTTTACGGCTTGATTGTTATCATTGGCTTTTTTGCCATGTTCTATATGGCGAGGTCGATGTATCACGAGAACAGGCCACAACCGATCAACGCGGCTCGTGCCGCCGAACGGAAATCCACACGACTTGAACTCACGGCGAAAGCTGAAGAGGCGCTGAAAACGAGCGGTTGGGTGGACCAGCAAAAACAAATTGTACGGCTGCCCATTTCGAGGGCCATGGAACTCGTCGTTCAGGGTTATGCCAATCCTGAAGCAGCTCACGCAAACCTGGTTGAGCGTTCCAAAAAAGCGAGTGCTCCTGCTCCCGCCGCCCCAGCCGCTCCAGCACAGCCGAGCCCCTTTGAATAAATGACCGCGCAAACCACAGATTCGATTCCAGTCAGCCGCGCCACCGCTGCTCCCGCGCAGCCGTTGCCGCATGAGGTGGACTATTCCGGTCGCATTCCCCTGCTGATCCTGATCACGTGCAGTTTATTGTGGCTGGCCTTCAGCCTGTTCACGGGCGTGTTTGCCTCAGTCAAAATGCACGCTCCGGGAATGCTCGCCAATGTTGGCGCATTAACCTACGGACGGGTTGCTGCGGTGAGTTCCAGCACGTTTCTTTATGGATTCGCCATCCAGGCCGGAATTGCCTGCGCACTTTGGCTCTTTGCCCGCCTTGGCAAGTCTTACTTGATGCTCCCAAGCGGAAGTATCATTGCGGCTCTTGCATGGAATATTGTCCTGCTGTTCGGCGTGATTGAAGTTTTTGGCGGGAACATGAGTCAATTTCCCACCTTGCAACTGCCGTATTGGACGGCTCCAGCGTTCTTCGTGATCTTCATTGTTCTGGGTCTGAGCGGTCTCCTGACTTACATCGCTCGAACCGAGCGGGACAATTATCCTTCGACCTGGTTCTTATTCGCGGCGTTTTTCTCTTTTGCCTGGATTTTAACAGCCGCGTGGTTGCTGCTGGGTTATTATCCCGTGCGCGGTATTTTCCAGCCGATCATTGCCACCTGGTATGCGAACAGCCTGATTAATCTTGTGCTCGCACCGATTGCCCTGGCTTTGGTTTTCTATTTTGTTTCGAAACTCTCTCAGGAGCCACTTTACTCTTACAGCCTAGCCGCGACTGGTTTTTGGTTTTACATTTTGTTTGCGCCTGCAACCGGATTTCAAAATCTGGCTGCTGTTCCAAACTGGATGCCGAGCCTTAGTGCGGTGGTGAATCTGATTCTGCTGCTGCCGGCAATTTCCTTCGGGATTAATTGGTATCGCACTTGTTCTCGAGCACCGAAGACGAACAAAAATGTCGATCCTGCCGGAAAATACATGAAGTTCGCCGCATTTGCGTTCCTGCTGGGTGCATTCTTGATTACCCTGATTTCATGCCCTGTAGTCGATACCGTTGTCGGCCTGACATTGTTTATTCCCGGGGTTTCCCAATGGATTCTCTACGGCTTTATCGCCATGTCATTTTTTGCAGGAATCATGCATATCGTTCCGCGACTGACGGAAACGGACTGGCCGAGCCTCAAATTAGGTTCTGTTCATTATTGGCTCACGGTCATCGGCTTAATTGTCCTTGTAATCGGGTTGTTAATCGGGGGCGTAGTGCAAGGCCAGGCGATCAATAACCCTGCGGTTGCTCCGGTTCAAATCTCCAAAAAAGTGGTGCCATTTATTGGGGTGAGCACGCTTGGCCTGTTGCTTCTGCTGATTGGCCAACTGGCGCTGCTGATCAATTTATTTTCAATGTTTAAAAATGCTTGTTGCTGCATTCTGCCGATGAAGAAGGAGGCTGCGCGATGAACGGATTAGTCCTATTTGTCGGGTTGTTGGTAGCGACTGCCCTTTCCTGGTACGGAATCGTTGCAAAGAACTTCATTGATTTTAACCGCTTGCAACCCCAGAAGCTCGACGCGGGTGGAACGTATCCAGGGGGTCGGGCGGGCCAGGCGAATTATGGTCAGGAAGTTTATAAGGCAAATGGATGCTTCTCCTGCCACACTATGCAGGTGCGCATGAACGGCTATGGAGCTGATATTGAGCGCCATTGGGGCAAACGCAATTCCACATTGCAGGATTTCCTT
>JBQCGE010000528.1:0-11636 GCA_051955955.1 Verrucomicrobiota bacterium | reverse complement strand
GGGCCCATTTCTCGCTAAAACTATTCTCAAATGGCTGGAGAATCCTCCTGCACAGCTTGAGCCGCCGCCAGAAGTGCGGCGAAACTTTCTCACTCTGACCGAAGCTCGCGAAATCCTTTCCGCCTCTCCCGAATGGCGGGAAAAATTGAAAGGTGACCTGCAAATGCATTCCAACTGGAGCGATGGGTGCGGAACCATCGAGGAAATGGCAATGGCGGGGATTGCCCGCGGAGACGAATACATCAGCATCACCGACCACACGAAAGGATTGAAGATCGCAGGCGGTATCAACGAAACCGAACTTGCCGAACAAGCCAGCGAAATTGATCAAATCAACGTCAAACTGAAGCAGTCCGGCAAATCCTTCCAGGTTCTACATTCAGTCGAAATGAATCTCTCCCCGACCGGCGAAGGAGATATGGACCCTGAAGCTTTGAACAAACTCGACCTGGTTCTCGGCTCCTTCCATTCCCAATTGCGAAAAACAATCGACCAAACCGACCGCTACCTCGCTGCCCTTGATAATCCAAATATCCAAATCCTCGGCCACCCGCGCGGACGTGTTTACAATTACCGACTCGGCTTGAAAGCCGATTGGGCTCGCATATTCGCCCACGCCGCCGCGTTGGACAAAGCTGTCGAAGTCGATGCCTACTCCGACCGCCAGGATTTGGATGTTGAACTGCTCCAAATCGCTCGCGAAGAGGGCGTCCGAATTTCCTTTGGCAGTGATTCCCATCATCCCTGGCAACTCGTCTTCCTCGATCTCGCCCTGGCCGCCGCCCTCCTGGCAGACATTCCCTGCGACCGCATTATCAATTTCCTCCCCACCAAAGCTCTTCTTAAATGGGTCGCCAAAATCCGGTCCCAGTAACCAACGCGACGGCCGTCCGAAACCGTAGTTGTCATCTCGTCGGTAGCATCTCAAGTGCCGCAGACGAGAATTCAGGACTCAGGCGATGGGCCAATCCGTTCGCCCCCGTAACGTACTTCTCACTTATAAAATTTGAACGCTGTTTGCAGATTATAAATCCTGGTCAGCATTATTGTTGCCCCAGTCACCGTAATTTCCCACAGTAGCGTCACCGAATGCCAAATCTGTTTCCACCGCCGAGCCCAAGTCAGGCCAGGATGATCTGGCGCGCAGTAACAGCCTTATCGGTCTTATTATTCATTGCGACTCTGGTCGTCGTCGTGTGGGGCGTCGGGTGGGTGCTGCAGCGGCTCACTCCAGTCCTGCTCCCGCTGGCCATTGCAGGAATAATGGCCTATCTGCTAGATCCAGTGGTTGATTTTCTGGAGCGGAAACGAGTACCCCGAACCCGAGCCATTTTTTTAGTTTTCCTGCTTGGAGCGGCGATTGTGATTGGTTTTGTGGGCACGGTTGTGCCGCGATTGATTGTCGAGGTAAGGCAATTGGCTGAACAGGTGCCCGATTTTTCAAACAAACTAATTGGGCAATATAGTGAGTGGACGCAGCGTTCCCCCTGGGCATCACGTTTCAAAAGCGCATGGAGCGGGGATTTGCGCGATTCACTCCAAACCTGGGCCGGCAAAGCCGCTCCGGCTATTTCCACCTGGTTCGTCAGCCAGGCTAGTCGGATCGCCTCATGGTTTGGATTGCTGGTCGGCATAGCAATGGTCCCGGTTTACTTGTTTTATCTCCTGCTGGAGAAAAGCGGCATTAAGAAGAGTTGGACTGATTATTTGCCCGTGCAGGAATCGTCCTGGAAAGATGAGATCGTTTTCATCATCAGCTCTATCAATGATTATCTCATCCTCTTCTTTCGAGGCCAAATCCTTGTGGCATTGTGTGACGGCATCCTGTTAACCATTGGATTCTTTGCGATTGGCCTAAATTACGCGTTGCTCCTCGGATTTGTCGCGGGGTTGCTAAGCATCGTCCCATTCCTCGGCGTGGTGATCAGTATTGTTCCTGCTCTCTTATTGGCAGTGGTGCAATTTGGAGATTGGCTGCATCCAGCGCTCGTCCTCGGTGTTTTTGCATTGGTGCAGTTTTTGGAAGGTTTTGTCATTTCACCCAAAATTATGGGCGACAGGGTGGGACTGCATCCACTGACGATTATCCTGGCGGTAATGATTGGAACCACGCTCATGGGTGGGATTATTGGTGGAATCCTGGCGATTCCGCTCACCGCCGCGTTGCGCGTACTCATGTTTCGGTATGTTTGGACTGCAAGAACCGCTCCGAACCCTCAGGTTTCCGAGCGAGTCAGCCGATAGTTCACTAATTGGCCTGAAGTGATTCCGCCGTCGTGAATGGCGGGGGCTGGGGCCTGAACGAAATGAGGTAAGCGTTTTGCCAAATAAACGTTAGTGTAACGGCATGGCAAAACTCAAACCGACGCTATCATGGAAGCAACATTGAACATCGTTCCGCTGGAAGGGGTAAACTCCATCCATCCTTCCGTCCTGAGCCAAAGCCTGGCTGAGAACATCAGCCGCGTGGTCGTGGGAAAAAAAGAAGTCATTAACAGCGCCGTCGTCGCCTTGCTCGCAGGTGGCCATGTGCTGCTGGAGGACGTACCAGGTGTCGGGAAAACGCTTCTCGCAAAGGCATTGGCCAAATCTTTGGCCGGAGATTTTAAGCGAATTCAGTTTACCGCCGACCTCTTGCCCTCGGATGTCACCGGGGTAACGATTTATTCGCAGGAGCAGCACGATTTCCATTTCCGCAAAGGCCCGGTTTTCAGCAACGTTTTGCTCGCGGACGAAATCAACCGCGCCACTCCCCGCACCCAATCCAGCTTGTTGGAGGCAATGGAGGAACTCAATGTGACGGTGGATGGGACAGTGCACCAATTGGTCGAACCGTTTTTCGTCATTGCGACGCAAAATCCAGTGGAACTGGAAGGAACTTATCCGCTCCCGTTCGCGCAAATGGATCGTTTCATGTGCCGTTTGAGCATTGGCTACATGAACCGCGCCGCCGAAATGCTGATGCTTAAATCCCAGCGAGCGAATGATCCGCTTGAAGCGGTCGAACCGGTGATGGATTGCGAGACTCTAGTCCAGGTGCAGAAGGCCGTTCGACGCGTGAAAATTACCGATGCTTTGCTCGAATATCTGGTGAAAATCGTTGAAGGAACACGCACTCACGAAGCGCTCGAATTTGGCGCCAGTCCACGGGGAAGCCTGGATTTGCAAGCCTTTAGCCAGGGCTTGGCGCTGCTGGAAGGTCGCGATTATGTGCTGCCCGATGATATCAAGCATGGGGCCCGGCTTGTCCTTCCGCATCGATTGATTGCGCGTCGCGGAAATCGTTCAGTGACGGCCAACGCCCGGAATTTAATCGACCAGATTATTCAAAGCGTTCCCGTGCCGATTTAATGGGCCGCGTATGGTCGCGAAACCGATCCATAAAGTTGTTCGGAGCAGGCCGACATCGGTTGGAAAACTCTTCGTGGTGCTCATGCTGCTCTTCTACGTGGCATGCGTTACTTCGCAATCGGGTTTGTTGCTGCTTTTCGTCGGCCTGGTCGCCGGTTGCTACGCGGTCAATTGGAGTTTCAGCCGTCGTAACGCCGCGCGAGTCATCATCGAAGTCCCTCGAAAAACAGTCCTGGTGGAAGGTTCAGCGGCAGCGGAGCCCTGGCGCATTACAAACCCCTCCAGCAAACATATTGAGCTCCTGGAAATTTACCTCGGAGAAAAGCTTTTGCTTGAAATCCCATTCCTCAAAACGGGAGAGACGATTTCGGTGCTGCCGAATTTTATTTACGAACGCCGTGGCGTTTACAACTACGATGATGTGAGCATCCAATCGACCGCACCCTATGGATTATTGCGTTCGAAACGACAATTAAAGGCAGAAGGTGAAGTGGTGGTGCTCCCCAATATTTACGATGTGGAAGGAACGCACCGGACAGGATTGGAATTAATTTCCGGCGGCAAGTTGCGCGGCAAACGACGGGTCAACAGCGGAACCAACTTTGCTGGAGTGCGCGGATGGCAGAGTGGGGATTCGATGAAGCAGGTGCATTGGAAAAGCACCGCTCGTCGCGGCGAACTGATGGTTAAGACCTTCGAGGAAGAATTGGGCGGACGACTCTCGATAATCATTGACGGACGTTTTACTGGTGGTTCCAGGCGCGACCGCAGCACCAATGCGGCGAACCTGAAGAAACTCGATGACTGCCTGCGCGCTGTCGCTTCGCTCGCAACCGCTGCTTTGCAGGAAGGAGATCATGTGGAGTTGGTTGAGAGCCTTACCGCCACCTCGTTTCGCCTTGCCCCCTTCAGTGATGAAGGCGAACTGCTGGAGCGCCTGGCACGTTACAGACCCGACTTCCCGATGCTCGAATTGCACGCTCTCTGGCGCAAGTCATCATTGGTCCTCGCCGGGGTGGAATGGCATGAGGAATGGCGCGAATGGATCGATGAAGCACACGCGCAAAATCGGGATTTGGTCATCTATCTCCCCGTTGGAACCCAGGTGCCACGCGACCTTGATGTGGAGATTTTTACGTTTTCGGAGCGCGAAGTCTTTAACGGGTGGCAGCCGCAGGAGGCAAAATGCTGAACCCCCGCAACCTGCTGGTGCTCCTTGGATTCTTCGCACAAGGATTGATCTGGGACAGCTATCTCTTTTTGGCCGTCCTTTTTATCCTTTGGTTCGTAGCGCTGAAATTTTCCTCAAACCAATTGCGCATTCCATTGCGGGTCGAAGGCGGGGTTTTGTTGGCGGGATGTTTGATATCAATTGTGGCGTGCACAGTACTTGGCCAAAGCTGGCATTTTTTCCTAGGGGATGGCTTGATCCTGCTGCAACTGGTGCGTTTGATGCGGCCGCTGAATCACCGGGAAAAAATGACTTCCGTTGTGATCGCCGCATTTCATTTCACGGTGCTATGCACGCTCGCGCCCAATATTCGCTTCGTGGTTTTATATGTCGCCGCGCTCTTTCTCTTCCCAGGCGCTTTGAAGGAAGTAAATAGCAGCGCCGCCTCGCAACCAGACGGTCAGTATCCGACTGGATACCGTTTAATTCCCTCAGCACGGGTATGCTTCTGGATGTTACTGGGAAGTGCGTTTGTTTTTCTGACTTTTCCGAGGTTTACGGGAACGCCGCTGCAGCTCCGCGAGAGCATGGCGGACCAAGGCTCGCTGCTGGATTCAATTTTGGATCCGCGAAACGGGGGCAAAGCGAACTCGCAGCAAGTCTTGTTGCAAATCGAAGGTGACAATTTGCGTTACTTACGGTGCCTGGCGCTGACTGAATTTGACGGGATTCGCTGGATGGCTGATTCCGGTGGGAAATTGTATAAGATGCAATTTCTACCCGAGGATCAATTGGACAACGACCGCTTCAAGAAGCGCGTGGTCTATGTGAAGTCTTCTCAGTATCTGGGACATGTGCTCCCGGTGGATGGAAAAGTGGTGTCGGTGAAGGGTAACTTTTTCTCAACGCCCTATGTGTCCATGCATGGGGTGTTATTTTGCGATTCGATGTGGACGACGGGCAACAATGTGTTCACCAATTACGTCGATTTCAACGCTCCTCCCGAAAGATTGAACAAGGCGCTTCGCATGCACCTGATCGAGCATCCACGCCAATCGTTGGAGTTGCAAAATTTCGTGCAGGAACGGACCGCAGGCGAAACGAACCTGCTCAGGAAGGCGCGATTACTTGAGAAATACTTGCGGGATCATTTCACATACGAAATCGGATCCCCGGAATTGAATCGATTGACGCCGGTCGATGATTTCATCTTTCGGCGTAAAAGCGGCCATTGTGAACGTTTCGCTGCCTCACTTGCATTAATGCTGCGGATGGAGGGGATACCAAGCCGCGTTGCAATCGGCTACGTTGCTACCAGCCGCAATTTATTCAATGGCCGCGCTCAGGTGCGCTTTTCGGACGCGCATTCCTGGACCGAAGGCTATTTTGACGGCGTTGGCTGGGTCACGTTCGACGCGACTCCGGGACCACCCTCGAATGGAACCGGTTCGGATTTGATCGACCTTTTAGACGCGCTTGATTTTGCCTGGTATTCGCACATCGTGAATTTCAATGGCATTGCCCAGCACGAGCTTTTTGCCGCGTCAAAAAAATTCCTGACGCATCTGCCTGGAATCGTTTGGAACACGGCAGCGACTCTCTTTTCAATCCTGATCCTCGTTTTAATTCTCGCCCGGAGGCGACAATTCAAATGGTTTAAACTTCCAAAATTCATCTGGAGACGAAACCGTGCTTCAGCGAAATCCCCCGCCAAGACCAGCTATGAAAAAATGCTGGAGATTATCGCGCGGCGTGGAATCTCCAAAAAGCCAGAACAAACTCCATTTGAATTTGAGCGGTACTTGAAGCAGGAGCGGGCACAGAACGACGAGAGAGTCACAAAAATCACGGAGAAATTCGCGAGCAGTTTCTATGGCGAAAAGCCGCTATCCGCCAGCGATGAGGCCGAAGTGGAAGAAGCGTTGCAAGCAATGGTGGTGGAATCGCAAAAAGGCGCTGAACGATAATCGCCATTGATCAAAAGGGTTAAGTAAACTCCAGCCTTGCACGTTTTCTCAGGGTGGATTAAACCACTCAACCTTTATTGCCATGGCTTACAAAGATGTAACACCGCCAGCAGGCGGGAAGATTTCAATTACGAATGGTAAATTGAACGTTCCCGAGAACCCGATTATTCCCTTTATTCGCGGAGATGGCACGGGTCCGGATATTTGGGCCGCGAGCGTCCGGGTGTTCGATTCAGCAGTGGAGAAAGCTTATGGCGGGAAGCGCAAAATTTCCTGGTTCGAAGTTTTCGCGGGAGAAGCTTCAAAGCAGAAATTCGATAACTGGCTGCCGGACGATACCGTCGAGGCGTTTAAGGAATATTTGGTCGGCATTAAAGGACCATTGACCACCCCCGTTGGAGGGGGCATTCGCTCGTTGAATGTGGCTTTGCGTCAAATGCTTGACTTATACGTCTGTCTCCGACCCGTCCAATATTTCCAGGGAGTGCCGTCACCGGTGAAACACCCTGAAAAAGTGGACATGGTAATTTTCCGCGAAAATACGGAAGATATTTACGCCGGGATTGAATATGCCGGAGGAACACCCGAAGCACAAAAGGTGCTCGATTTCCTGGAACAGACATTCCCTAAAGATTTCGCCAAAATCCGCTTCGGCACGAAGGAGAAGATGGCGGAGTATCTGAAGCAGGCTGCGCCAGGCCATCATGCTGACAAGATTCCGGTGCAAGTCGGGATTGGGATTAAGCCAGTTTCCAATATGGGAACGATTCGGCTGGTGAAAGCCGCAATCGAATACGCGTTGCGCCATAAACGCAAAAGCGTGACGCTCGTTCACAAGGGGAACATCATGAAGTTCACTGAAGGCGCATTCCGGGACTGGGGTTATGCCGTTTCGGAACGAATTTTTGGGAACAAGGTTTATACCTGGGCGCAATACGACCGGACGAAAAAGGAAAAAGGCGAAGCCGCCGCGAATGATGAGCAAAAGGCTGCCTTGAAAGAGGGCAAGCTCTTGATCAAGGACGCAATTGCGGACATTACCTTGCAGCAGGTTTTAACACGCCCCGAAGATTTTGATGTAATCGCGACTTTAAATCTGAACGGCGATTATCTTTCCGACGCCCTTGCGGCGCAGGTGGGTGGGATTGGAATTGCCCCTGGTGGCAATATTAATTACGTGAGCGGTCATGCCATTTTCGAAGCGACACACGGCACTGCTCCGAAATACGCGAACCAGGACAAAGTGAACCCAGGAAGCGTGGTGCTCTCGGGTGAAATGATGTTGCGCTATATGGGTTGGACGGAAGCGGCGGACCTGGTAGTGAAAGGGTTGAATGGAGCCATCGCCGGAAAACGCGTTACCTACGACTTCGCCCGGTTGATGGAAGGAGCCACGGAGATTAAATGCTCCGAATTTGGTGATGCCATCATCCAGCACATGTAAGTTGAAATTTTTCAGCCCGCGCTTTCGGAAACGGGAGCGCGGGTTTTGTTTAATAGGTCAGGCCAGTGCTTTGGGCGTGATGGCGATCGATTTCAATTTCCCGGTAAAGGACCTCCAGTTGGAGCCGCGTAAGGTACGGGTCAACTCGTGAGAGAAGGAAGTAGGCCCAGCGCTCTTTAAGACGGTTCCAAAAATTTCGGGAGCTTTTCCATTGGGCTGGTTCAATCCTGCGGCAATTGTTCAATGCCGTTTCGAAAAAGTTCAGTCCCTCGCGGGCGAGTTCCGTATTACGAACCCGGACGAGCAGTTCATAATTCACGAGCAAACTGCGCTTATCCATATTGGCTGAACCGGCATAAATTACGTCATCGAAAAGATACAGCTTGGTGTGAAGAATTTGCGGCATGTACTCGTAAATTTCGACTCCGGCCTGCAAGAGACCTTTATAAAGGTGATGGCATGCCATTTGTGCCAGCAGTACGTCCGATTTTCCCGCCATGATTAACCGGACACGCCTGCCATCGCGGGCGGCTCGCGTCAGAGCGCGGCGGAGCAATCGCGGGGGGAGGAAATAGGCGGAGATGATATTGAGCGTGGAGGCACGGTTCATATCATTCAAAAGAGAGGTAATTAAGAAATGACGTCCGCGACCGGGTGCGTTTGTCAGGAGTTCGCCATCCGGAGTTTGGATTACCTTGGCTATATCCGAGCGGCGATAACGAGCAAGGCGACGGTGACGATGGTCCGCCAGCTTGAACATCCAATCAAAAGAAGCCGCCAGTTCGCGCGCGATCGAAGGGGAGACCTCCATTCCGAGGTCATGCCAACCCTGCTTAATTCCATCGCCCTGATATTCAGGCGCAACGTTGAAGCCGCCGATAAAACCGATTTCATTATCTATGACCAACAACTTGCGATGGTCCCGAAACCCGAGACGCTTAAACTTGAGAGGGTTGAACCAGCGAAATTCCCCGCCCGCTTCCAGGAGCGGATCCCAAAATTTTTCGGGCAGCGAAATGGATCCGAGCGCATCGACGAGGACCTGAACCCTGACATTGCGTTGGCGGGCCCGGATGAGCGCTTCGCGAAAGCGTTCACCAATCGGCGAGATGCGGTAAATATAAACTTCGAAGCGGATCGATTCGCGGGCGGCATCAATTGCACGGAACATCACCTCGAACGCTTCATCAACGGTGTTAAGCAAGCGGAACTTCCCGTTCCCGCCCTGCTGTGTTTCTGCGGATGGTGGAGGCAAACCCAAATCTATTTCTACCCGTGCGCGCCCATTATACCTTCGCGGTCTGTTCCGGGGTTTTGGCTGGAGGTTCGATGATGCAATAACGGTTATCGGCAACCCTGCTGTAAACTCGGTCCCCAATGGCGGCTGCACCGGGCAGATAAACAAAAGGAATCAGTAGCCAGAATGCCGGGATGGAGTGTGACATGAATCGAAATGCGCGAAAACCTCCGAGCCACGTGTTGTCGCGCTTGATCATGAATTCACGCAGGCCACGGTCCAGGTCCAGGTCTTCATACTCTGCCTGAACCTTCGGGGAGTGCATGTCGTGATAGATGAAACGATGAAAAATATCGAGGCTTTGCGCAATGCGGATGGAGCGTTTGCAGAACGAACATTTGCCGTCGTAAAAAACCGGGATCGGAGAACGCGCACCCGTGAATTTGTTGATATTCTCAGTAAACTTTTGCCATGCGCGTTGAAGGTCGGCTGGTTCCACAAAGGTAATATAAGCCGAAACCATGATAAAACCGAACAGCGGAATGTTCATGGAGTAATCAATGCCTGCATGAAGAAGCACGCCCCCGACCAGAACCATATAACGAAGTTCCTTGATCCAAACCAGAGCGCCCAACGAGAATTCAATGAGCAATGTGGACCACGCCCAGAGCTTCATTGTCCACATGTGTTCAAAAATATACGGCACCGGGAAACGCCAGAACTCCTGCAAACGCGAGGTGTAGTAAACTGCCGTTCCGGAGAGCCACATTGGTCCCATCGCTTTCCAGACGAAGGCATAGAGATAAAGGAAGGCGAGTTGCAACTGAATGAGGCGCATCGCCCAGGGGGCTTTGAGTGTGGGTGGGCCGGTTTCCTTGCCTCGGGCCATTCGGATCAACCGATCAATCGAGAGGGCGTCGCCCGCGTGTGAGAAAATCAAAAAGAAAAGCCCGATCCGCATGAAGGAGTCACCACTGTTGAGGAGGATTGGATTTCGATGGCTGATGGAAACAAAAGTAATGAACGCAATGATCGCGCTGATGCGTGAACCGAGTCCCAGGGCAAGGGTGAGCCCGGAGAGGGCGCAGATCGTAAACACCAGAATGGCGGAGAATTCGGAGCGGGGCAGGTAAGTAAAAATGTTCAGGCCAGTGCCGCCTGCCAGGTGCAGGGCGGTGGAAGGGAGGACAATTCCGCGAGGTCCATAAAAATCCAGCAAATCGGGATAAACCAGGAAGCTGTTTACCAGGACCAGAAGCCCGGTAAAAATACGGTAGAGCGCGATTGGCAGAGGAGATTCCGGTTCGAAGAAGAACCGGTTCCAACTCGCTTTAATCTGGTTGATGCTGATCACAGATCCTCCTGTTTCACATCGTAGAATTTGAAACGATAGCTGTATTTAAAATCAAATTCACGGGGCATCGGTTGAAAATCGCCTTTGATCGGAGGGGGAATCTGGTCCCAGTAACGAATCAACGTTATTTGTTTTGGGGGATTTCCGGGGAAGTTGTTTTCGCGAGCGATCCATTGAACCGTGTCATTCCAAATAGGAGTGTAAGAATCCTGGCGAACGCGCTCCCTCCACTTACGCCAACGTTCTTTACCGTATCGCTCCCATACACCCATTCGTTCCATGCGTGGAAATTCCCACATTTTAACTGTGCCATCCTGGTAGGTAATTTGAGCTGAAACGTTGAAATTGAGCGAAAGAGGGTCGGGAGAAAACATATCCCAACTATGCCAAAGGCCGCTCCAGATCACGTAATCCTCCACTGGCTGAACCATTTTGGCCCGAAAATTGGAAGTGGGGAGTCCCCAAAAAACGATGATGTAAACGTGAACGATGATAAAAGCCTGGATCAACCCGCGCTGCCAGCGTGGCATTTTCCGGGTCGGTGCGACCGGGTTTGCGGCTTTGGTTGTTCGAGCGTCGGCCATGGCAACATTTACTCCGCCACTGTATTAACCTTAAACCTGCCCCGAGCGCAACAGAGGGTGATGGGTTTCACCTCAGGCGGTCGTTCTACTATAAGGTAAGCGGCCTGGTGCTTTTTTGAAAATCCAAGGTTCCGGAGCGAAGCTCTGATCAAGCTGTTGCAAGGTGCTGTCTGTCGAACATTGCCCCACTTAAACCGCATAATCATCGTAAAAGGAATCAAAATAAGGAAAAGCCGAGAGGGAAAAGAGAAAGGTGGACGCAGGCAATGAGCAGGATAGAAAAAACTATCCGTAAATATTTTGGGGCTTTACTTATTTTATCGAGCTGGCAAGGTGTGGGTCCCGCGCCGATGTGGCGGAATTGGCAGACGCGCTAGACTCAAAATCTGGTACTCGTGAGAGTGTGTGGGTTCGACCCCCTCCGTCGGCACCAAACCTTTCCTGTTTTCGATTTGCGATTTTAGATTTCCGATTTTTTCCCGTAGCCGCTGACCTTTGGCAGGGCGGCGCTGCCGCGCCGCCGGAGCA
>JBQCGE010000527.1:0-4465 GCA_051955955.1 Verrucomicrobiota bacterium | reverse complement strand
ATCACCAAACCAGAATTCGATGCTGCGATGGGCGACTTGAAAGCCACTTTGGATAAATTGAACATAGACTCAGAAGTCCAAAAGGAGCTCATGTCTATTTTTGAAAGCACCCGCCCGGAAATTGTTCCAAAGTCGGGATCCGCGTTTTGAGGCAGTTATCTTTTTAATCATTCCGCGCAATCAGCTTGCCTGACTGTTTTAGGCTCACTTAGGTTGAGGTGAATGCGCGCATTGGTGCTGTATGGAAAAGAAGATGTTCGGATCGAGGATCTGCCTTCAAAGCCGCTAAAGCCAGGTGAGGTTAGGATTGCGATTCAAACCGCGTTGACCTGTGGCACTGACCTGAAGGTTTTCAAGCGCGGCTATCATGCTCGAATGATTGTTCCACCAGCGGTTTTTGGCCACGAACTCGCAGGTACAATCAGCGAAATATCGGAAGGTGTTCAAGAATGGACGGTGGGGCAACGAGTGGTTGTGGCTAATTCAGCTCCGTGCGGAACTTGCTTTTATTGCCGTCACGACCAGGAAAACCTTTGTGATGATCTTCTTTTTCTGAATGGCGCTTACGCGGAAGAAATTGTTGTGCCTGAGCGCCTGGTAAAAAAGAACATGCTCACCATTTCGCAAGGCACATCTTTTGAAAATGCAGCCCTTACGGAACCCCTTGCCTGTGTCGTTCAGGGGATGAACGACTTGAAATTGAATGGAGACGAACGAGTTCTCATCTTTGGTGCAGGGCCGATCGGATTGATGTTTGCGCGATTAACGAAACATCTTGGATGTTCGGTCACCGTTTTAGGCCGGGGAGAAACTCGTCTTGCAATGGCCAGGCAATTTGGCGCAGAGCTGATTGATAGTGGTTCTGGTTCCGACCTGCTTGATTCCGTAAAAAAAAGAGGCAAGACGTTTGATGTGGTGATCGAAGCGATTGGGAAACCAGAAAGCTGGGAAGCAGCTGTTCAATCCGTGCGGAAAGGTGGGATCGTGAATTTTTTCGGGGGGTGCCCCAGCGGCACGAGCGTGCATTTGGATACCGGGCTGATCCACTATTCCAATCTTAAGCTCCTTGCCAGCTTCCATCATACTCCGAAGGCGATCCGACAGGCGCTCGCTTATATCGAAAAGGGGGTTGTTTCCGCGAAGGATTTTGTGGATGGCAAGTGTGGGTTGAGTGATTTACCCGAACTTTTTCGGTCAATGGCGGCGGGGAACAAGCGAATCAAAACAGCAGTCGCCGTTCGAGAGTAGATCCGATTTACGCAGAGACCTCAAATTTCAAAAGCTTACCTGCAGGCAAGTTAAACCGTAGTAATTGACCTGTGCGAATGCTGATCGTTGGGGATGTAATCATTCGCAGTTTTGTACCTTCCCAATTTAGAATCACTTCCTGAGAAGTTCCGAGATCGATAGTTTGAAGGACAGCTCCCTCATATTCGCCTGTGTCATCCAGCAGAATGTCCTCAGGACGAATTGCGGAAACGACCTCTGGGAGGCTGTTAGGCAAGAGGTTCACGCCATTGCCGATGAACTGAGCGCTAAATAGTGTTGAAGGGTGGTGAAGCAGACTGGCCACGTCCCCAAGTTGCTCAATCCTTCCATTATTCATCAGAGCAATTCGGTTTCCGAGGTAAAAGGCTTCGGATTGATCATGCGTGACGTAGATGGTGGTGATTTTTAGCTCGTGATGAAGTTCGCGTATCACAGAACGCAGTTCGCGGCGACTGATTGGGTCAAGGTTGGCGAGCGGTTCATCGAGTAAAATGAGATCGGGCTGGAGGACAAGCGCCCGGGCAAGGGCTGCGCGTTGCAATTGGCCGCCTGAAAGTGTTTCCGGATGACGTTCGAGAAGTGGTTCCAGACCGAGATGCGCAATTACACGCTTTGTATGTTCGTTCCTGAGCGGCAATTTCCTAAGTTTTCGAGGCAGCAGGATGTTGTCCTCGACTGTAAGCTGTGGGAGCAGAGAAGGGTTTTGGAAAACCAGACTGACGTTGCGCTTGCCGGGTGGCAGCTTTGTGGCGTCGGTGTGCCCGATTAAAATTTTTCCTTCATCCGGGCTTTCCAGGCCGGAAATGAGCCTGAGGGTGGTTGTTTTGCCGCAACCGGAAGGCCCGAGCAGCACGAGCATTTCGCCGTTTTTCACTTCAAGCGAGAGTTGAATAACGGCAGAGACGCTTTTCTTATGTGGAAGAATAAACCGCTTCGTGATGCTTTCTAGTTTCAGTGCGGCCATGAGAGCTGCTGATCAGACCAGACGTGCGAGAATTTGTTCCGCTGCCTGGCGAGGATTTGGTGCGGCATAAATCGGACGACCAACCACGAGCCAGTTTGCACCCGCGGCAATTGCTTCCGCCGGACTAAGAGTCCTCTTCTGATCATCTTTTGGCGAGCTTTCGATGCGAATGCCCGGAGTTACGAGTTGCATGCTCGAAGGAATGATCTGGCGCAATGCGGTGACTTCAAGCGGTGAGCAAACGAGACCCCGAATGCCGGATTGAACCGCAAGCGTGGCAAGCCGTTCGACTTGCTTCGCGATGTTCGGTTGAAGGCCAATTTCGGAAATGCCGTTTGCATCCATGCTGGTGAGAACCGTCACAGCGAGCAGAAGCGGTACAGGCAACCCGGCCTGGGAGGCGGTTTTTTGTGCTGATTCTTCAGCAGCTTTCATCATTTCGCTCCCGCCGGAAGCGTGGATGGTGAGCATTTGGATATCAAGGCGGACGGCCGACGCCACTGCTTTTGCTACCGTGTTTGGAATGTCATGAAATTTGAGATCGAGGAAAACGTTGAGTCCGGTTGCCCGAATGCGGCGAACGATTTCGGGTCCGCCAGCGGTGAACAGTTCGCTGCCGATTTTTACCGCACCGAGCACCGGGGCAAGCGAGCAGGCGAGTTCCACTGCGAGGTCTTGAGTGGGCAGATCAAGCGCCAAAATGATTGGATTCCTCATCAAATTTGCTCGCGATGAAACCATATTGCTTCCGTTGTGTCACGCCGGGTGTTTGGCGTGGTGCTTACCCCGACTTGCCGTTCGTAAGTTCCCCGTCTGTGAGAAGCCGCGAAAAAGTTTAAAGTAGCTCAACCCCAACAAGCCGATGAAAAGCTTTAGTGAACTCATTACATGGGAGCTGGAACAGGAGCAGAATCAGCCAAAGCAGGCAATCAGCGCTGGCAAAAAGGCGCCGAGCTACCGGGATTCACTCAGCCGCAAATTGCGCTATTTAAGCGCCGCGCAACGTAAAGCAGATAGATCTTCCCAATCGTTCAAGCAGGCGGGCAATTAAAATCGAATGGGCTCTAGCGATCCCGTTGCGCACGGACAAATACGCGCCCGGGAAGTTGTGAGATTAGCTTTTTCATTTCCAATGTAAGCAGGGCAACAGAAACGGCGGACGCGGGGAGCCCTGTTTTCTCGATTAAGTCATCAACAAAATTTTCCGTGCTGGCCATTGCGTCATACACAAGCTTTTCATTCTCAGTAAGAGTCAGGCCGGGAAGTCCACCCGTTTGAGAAGGGGAACCGAGCTTGTTACTGGTGGGGAAAAGATATTCAAATTCCGTCACAATATCTTCGGCACCTTCGCAGAGCTTTGCTCCTTTTTTGATGAGATCATGGCACCCTTTGCTGCGCGGGGAATCAATCTGACCGGGGACGGCGAAGATTTGGCGACCATTTTCAACCGCAAAATTCGCCGTGATCAGAGCGCCGCTGGTGAGATTTGCTTCCACGACCACTGTGCCAAGCGTCATGCCTGCCACTATGCGATTACGAATGGGGAACGTTTGTTTATCGGGTGGCCGATTGAACGGAAATTGGGTAATGAGCGCACCATTGGCAGCAATCTTTTCGAAAAGCGCAGCGTTTTCCGGAGGGAACACCTGTGAAATCCCCGTTCCAAGGACAGCTATGGTGCGTCCTTTGGCTGAAAGTGCCCCCTGATGAGCGGCGGTATCGATTCCCCGGGCCCCTCCGCTGATTACAGTAATGCCCATGAAAGCAAGTTGATAGGCGAGTTTGCGGGCGGTATTCGTGCCGTAAGCCGTCGTCATGCGGGATCCTACGAGCGCGACGCTGTTTTTGTCGCGAGGCGAAAGCGTTCCTTTGACGTAAAGGAGAATGGGTGGGTCGTAAATTTGCCGCAGAAGTTCGGGATAATTCTCATCCTGCTGTGTGACAATAGAGCAGCTGAAATCCGCGATCCGCTTCAATTCGCCAGAAAGATCGATCTGTTTCTCCCATGATAGGATGGAATCAGCAGTGACTTCATTGATGCCCTGAATACGGACAAGCTCGGCTTTGCTGGCGGCAAAGATTGCTTCAGGTTCGCGGAAAAATTCAATGAGCTGGCGGTATCGGACAGGTCCGACATTCGGGATCATATTCAAGGCGACGAGTGCCTCACGCGAGTTCATGGGAGCGAGAATAAAAAGTCAGCCTTCATGAAGAAAGGAGAAATGGCGATAT
>JBQCGE010000526.1:0-8783 GCA_051955955.1 Verrucomicrobiota bacterium | reverse complement strand
TCTCGCTGTATCGGTGCTGCTTTTGATGGCCTGGTACCCGCTGACCAACAAGCTTTCCCGCCTCGCCCTGTTCCGAAGAATTTGCTGAGCGCCCATTCCACGAATGGAGTTTCCGGGGGCACAAATCATTTTGGAACAAATGCTTTGGCCACGAACGTTGCGAACCTGGCAACGAATACCGCTCCTGTTGTTGAACCGCCTGCGGAAGAACATCTGGAGGTGCTGGAGACGGCAGATGCGCGGTATACATTCACCTCGGTCGGAGGCGGGCTGAAACTCGTGGAGCTAAAAAAATATCCCGCGATTGTTTCGTGCGATGCCAAGGAGCGGAACAACCCGACGAATGTTGCTTCACTGAATACTCGGGCACCATCGCCAGCCTTCGCGATTTACGACGGTGCGGGATCGGGCGGGATGCGGTCATTTCACCTGTTCAAGACCGGCGAGACTGTGAGGGCCGAGGCCGCAATCAACAGCAATGGCTTGTATTTGATTAAAGAATTTCGGCTTTCGACGAATTACACGGTTCAGACCCGGGTGCGATATGAGAATCGATCTGGTGAAGCGCAGCAGTTGCCGGAACGCGCTTTGGTGATTGGGACGGCAACGCCGATGGGGCAGCGGGACGAAACGATGATGCTGGGCCTGGAGTGGTACAATGGCTCCAAAACCGAAAAGATCGTCGAGCCGTGGTTTGCGAATTATACGATGGGTTGCCGAATGTTTGGCGGTGCACCCAGGACGGAATATCGGGCTGATACGACGAATGTGGCGTGGGCGGCGGTGAACAACCAATTCTTCACGATGATCGCGCGGCCCGAAACGAACACGCCTGTTTCCGGGGTGGTTGGGCGGCGGATTTTGCTCCCGGTGCCTTCGCAGGAAGAGATGAAAAAGGATCCACAGGCTTTTGCTCACCCGGTGGGTTACCAGACTGCCTTGCTTTTGCCACCGCAGCAATTGGCGCAGCAAAGCTTTTACGAATATCACTTCCAACTGTTCGCCGGGCCAAAGGAATACAAGACCCTTTCGCGTTTGCCGGAAAACATGGATTTGGTGATGGGGTTTGGCGGGTTTTTCGGATTTTTCGCACAAGCATTGCTGCTGGCGATGAATGCAATTCACGCGATCGGGATTCCGTACGGGCTGGCGATCATTGTGATTACGGTGGTGATCAAGGGATTTTTCTGGCCGTTGACAACGGCGAGCACACGTTCGATGAAGCGGATGGCAGCCTTGCAGCCGCAGATGAAGGCGTTGCAGGAGAAATATAAGGACGACCCGCGCAAAATGAACTCGAAGCTGATGGAGTTCATGAAAGAAAACAAAGTTTCGCCCATGGGTGGCTGCCTGCCTGTGTTGTTGCAAATCCCGGTTTTCTTCGGTTTTTACAAGATGCTGCAGAGCGCGATTGAATTACGCGGGGCGAGCTTTTTGTGGGCATGCGACTTATCGCAGCCGGACACGATTTTCCATATTGGCGGATTTCCGGTGAATCCTCTGCCGTTATTCATGGGGGCAACGATGCTGTGGCAGGCGAGATTGACGCCGCCTTCGCCCGGGATGGACCCAGCGCAGCAGAAGATGATGAGGTATATGCCGCTCGTGATGGTGGTATTCCTTTACAATTATTCCGCTGGTTTGGCGCTTTACTGGGCGACGCAAAACCTGCTATCCATTGCCCAAATGAAGCTGACCAAGACGACGGAGCCAACTCCGGGAGGGACAGCACCAGCAGCGGGACAGGCCGCCGCACGGCCCAAGAAGAAGTAGATTTTATGCCAGCAGACGCAAAAGCCATACTTGAACAATTGCTCCAAACGCTCGGGTTTGAGGCGACCCTTTCCCAAAGTGACATTGACGGGCAGATCCTCCTGGATGTGCAGACGAATGATCCGGGCCGATTGATTGGGCGGCAGGGGCAAACGCTCAGCGAACTGCAATACATCACGAACCGGATGATTTTCAAACTCGATCCGGACAGCCCGAAAGTGACGCTGGATGTGGGGAATTACCGTTCCCAACAACGAGATTCACTGATTCAGAAGGCGAAAGAAGCGGCTGAGAAGGTTCGGCGCTGGGGGGATATTGTAGAACTGGAACCCTTGAATGCTTTTGATCGGCGCATTGTGCACAACGCCTTGAAAGATGACCCGAGCATTGAGACGCATAGCGTGGAAGTGGAAGGGACGGATAAGAAGGCAATTTTGCTGCGGCCGAAGCATTGAGGATCGGTCGGACGATTTCGGATGGGCCGCCCGCCAAGAGAGAGGCCTTGGAAATTAACGTGCCTCCCCTCCCTGGCCCTCCCCTCCGCAGGGGCGGAGGAGAGGGAATAGAATGCAGCGCGAGTTGCGTTGCTTGAACAGGGTGATAATCGATTCGTCGACAGAGGGGAAATCGAGATTAGCGGGGCGTGAGCCGGGCGTACCAGAAATAGTTGAGGGTGGTTAGCTCACAATTCAAGCCGGCCTGATTGAAGGTGCTTTGGAGGTCGTTGGACGAGTAGAAATTTTTCAGCACTTCGGTGTTGCTGCCATTTCTGAGGGGGCGCGTTTGGTAGGTGTTGCCGTATTCGTCTGTACGCGAGATTGGGGTGCTGTTTCCTTCCACATAGAGGTTATCGAAGAAGCAGAGCACGGCCTCCTTCGTGAAATGGGGAAGGAATTGGGCGAGGAATGCTGATTGCGATTGGCGGGGGACGTGAGACCACCAAAAGCCGGAGAGGGCGCCGGTGAATTGGTTGGGGAAGCGGGGGAGGTTATAAACATCCTGCTTCTGGAAGCGTACCGTTGGATTTAAATCGGGTTTGGCGCGGGCAATTTCAAGAACTTCATCATTGATATCCAGGGCCAGGATTGAGGTGGCAATGGAATTTACGCGAGCGGTCCAGTAGCCGGTGCCACAGGCAATCTCGAGAATGGTCCGGCCGGAAAGGTCGCGGTTCAATAAACTTTCGAGCTGCCGCAGGTCGTGCTGTCGTTCCGGCCGTGAATAAATAGTTTCATATTCGACGGCACGCTGGCGATAATACTCGACCAAATCCATTTGGGGTTACGGAAGCTCACGAATGCGTAGATTCCGAAAATCGATGGGCGAGCCTTCTGATTCCAGGCAGAGATAACCAGTGGCAGGTTTGATTTCGGTACCCCCGGAGACTTCCTCCCCATTTACCCAAAGACGGACTTCGCCATTGATGGCGCGCACGTAATAATGATTCCACTCGTTGATTCCCTTGCTGAGGTTTTTTCGGGGGAAACTGCGCTCGCCGTTGGGTGACGTGGGCGGAAAGGGGCGCATTTTGGTTGTGCCGGTGGGAAAAACATCGCCATTGGTGCTGAACCAATCGGCTTTTTTGCCGCTGCTTTTTTCGTATTGCTCGGTGTAACCATGATCGAGCACCTGGACTTCGATGCCGGTGGGAAGGCGACCCTTACCTTCTTCAAGAGCTTTGATGGATTCGGGAGTGGCCCAGACGAATACGCCAGAGTTCCCGCCGGATTTGAGGTGTCGCCATTCGACGCTGAGCTCGAAATTTGTAACGGGGTTTTTGGTGCGGATGACGCCGATGGGATGGCCGGTGCTGTGAATCATCCCGTTGGTGAGGGACCATGTATCGGGGTCACAATTCACATGAGTGAAATCCTCCAGCGACATTGCGCGCCAACCGTAGCCCATGGGATCGATGCAGGCCTTGGGCATATCTTCAGCATGAGTGGCAACGGCTGAAACAGCGCAGAGCAGGGCGAGAATTAAAGAAGAGGTTCGCATGAGAGGAGCTTGTCCGAAACGCGAAATGAAGGCGAGTCATATTGAGCGGTGAATGTCTGGATGGTGAATTGTCATGAACATTTCCGGGTTGGAAATGGGTTTGAAGCCGAATTGTGTGTAGAGGCCCTGAGCGTCGAGAGTGACGAGCAACCAGCGACGAAGGCCTTGCAATCTCGGATGCTCGACAATGGCTTTGACCAGCATCTTTGAAATTCCTTGGGCGCGGAATTCGGGAATAACGAAGAGATCGGAAAGGTAAGCCATGGTTGCGAAATCGGTTATGACTCGGGCGAATGCGACTTGTTGTGTCCCATAATAAACACCGAAACAGAAAGAGTTCTGGATGGATTTTTCGACGATTTCACGGGGCACATCCGGCGCCCAATAGGAATTGCGGAGAAAATCGTGAATCATCCCGATATCGAGGCGAGCGGGATCGGTGGAAATTTCGAATTCTGATGACTTGAGCGGCATGGAGATTGGGTGTGAGTTCAGGCTGAAAATTAAGCGGAATGAGTGGAATCGTGGGCGAAATAAAAAATTTTGCGGGTGCTGCTGAACTTGAAAAGTTCGGCGTAGCGTCCCCAGCCGATGACGAGACGGAGCATTTGCACGGGGCGTTCGTGCGGATAAGTCATGGCGAGTTGGGTGAGGGCATCCTCCTCGGCGAGTTCGTGGGCTTCGGCATTATTGATCATGGCGAGAATGATTTGAAACACGCGAATGTGGCGCAATGCCTGGTTCAATAATTTTTTGCGCTCCGGAACAGGCGCAGCGAGGAAGCGGCGGCCTTCTGCGGTCATTTGAACTCTTTGGCCTGGGGTAGTGATCCAGCCGAGCAACTCAGCGGTTTTCACAATCAACAGAAGGTGAGCGAAATCCTGGTCGACAAAGCGGGTCAGATTGAAAAGATCCATTTCACCTTCATTTTCAAGAATCTCAAGGAGGCCGATGGCTGAGCCGACCGTTGCGTTGGGAATCGTTTCGGCGGCGGCTTTGGCTGCGGCGACCTGGGGCGAAGCTTCGTCGGGCAGATACGTTTGAGTCAGGATGGCGTGAAGCTTTTGCGTGAGACGGATGAACTCGGGAGAATGTTCGTCACGCGGGTATGGAAGTGGGTTCTCCAGAATTGTGCGAATGGTGCCGGGATGGGCGGCGAGAACGACAATCCGCGTTGCCATGAAAACCGCTTCGCTGACTGAGTGGGTAACCGTGAGAATGGTATCCACGGGTGAATCGGCGCTGAGATAAAGATCGACGATTTCGTTGCGGAGCGTTTCCGAAGTGAGGACATCGAGGGCGCTGAAAGGCTCGTCGAGGCAGAGGATCTCGGGTTCCACAACCAGCGCGCGCGCGAGGCCCACGCGCTGCTTCATGCCGCCGGAAAGTTCGCGGGGGTAGGCATCTTCGAAGCCTTGAAGCCCGACCAGATTGATCACAGTTTCGACGCGCTCCAGGAGCTGCCTTGTGGGGAGGCGCAGGTGGGAGGCGCCCAGCTCGACGTTGTGCTGAACGGTGAGCCATGGAAACAAGGCGAAATTCTGAAAGACCAGGCCTGCTGAGGGGTTTACGCCGGAGAAATGCGCGCCCTTATAAAAGACATTTCCTGAGGTGGGCTTCTGCAAACCGATCAGCGAACGGATGAGGGTTGATTTGCCACATCCACTTGGGCCGAGGAATGCGAGGATTTCGTGGGGCTGCACCTTGAGATTAATTTCGCGCAGGATCTCAAGCTGTTTGTTGCCAGCGCCCTCGAAAAGAACGCTGATATTGCGAGCCTCAAGAATGGGCGGGGGAGCAGTCACGACAGGGAAAAGCGAGTTTGAGCGAGATGAGACAAGCGATGCCAGACGAATTTATTGAAGGCAACAACGGAGAAAGACATTACACCAATGGATGCGGCCAGAAGGGCGAATTCGCCCGAATCGGTGGCTTTGCTGATGAGAGAGCCGAGCCCGGGTGTGGTGAGCGTTTGGCCTTTGAATTTGATGTATTCGGCAACTATGCTGGCATTCCATGCGCCACCCATGGCGGTGATCCAGCCGGTGACGAGCGCTGGGAAAATTGCGGGGAGAATCAGCTTTCGCCAACGCTCGGACAGGTTGAGACGGTTTAAGCGGCTGACTTCCCAGAGTTCGACAGGAATGGAACTGGAACCCGAAATCACATTAAACAGGATGTACCATTGAGTGCCGAGGAGCAGGAGAAAAATTGAGCCGATACCGAGACCGGCACCCATTGAGAGGAAAAGTGCGAGGACGAGCGGGAAAATCATGGGAGCGGGAAAGCTTGCGGCCATTTGAATGACAGGCTGAAGGCGCTGGGCGAGCTTTTTATTACGGCCAATGGCAACGCCGACGGGGACGGCCCAGAGAGTGCCGAGCGCGACGGCAGCGACAACCCGGGAGAAAGTGAGAATGGTGCTGATGAACAAATCAAACCACTGAGCGGAGGTGACCGAAGTGAGGTAGAGCAAGTAACGGAATGCGGCGTATAGGATGAGCAGAACCAGGATGATGGAAGCCATTCGGGAATAGACTTTTGAAGTGGCGGGTGACCAGTGACGCTTTTTTTTCGAAACGGGAGGGGTTGGGTGGTGCAGGTGTGATGAGCCGAAACTTTTGAGCAAACGCGTAAAAAATTGGGCGAGGCGAGAGCGCCCAAGCTGATTCCAAAGCCACGATGCAGATTCGCCGGAAGCGTCGCGTTCCTCGACATTGAAGCGTTGGGACCATGCAACCACGGGACGCCAGACAATCTGGTCCAAAAAGACAATCATGAGGAGCATTGCGAGCACACCCATGACTTGCGCCTGAGCGTTACCCTGCTCAATCGCGACAGCCATATAAGCGCCCAAACCGGGCAAACGAAAATCCTGATTTTTGAGAACGAAGGCTTCACTGACGGAAAGGAAAAACCAACCTCCCGCCATCGACATCATGCTATTCCAAACCAGACCATTGGCTGCGTAAGGGAGTTCCAGATGGAGAAAGCGTTCCCCGCGAGTGAGGCGGGAAAGACGGGAGACGGCCATAAGGTCAGGCGGCACTGATTTGAGTGAGTTGTAAAATGAAAAGGTCATGTTCCAGACCTGGCCAGTGAAGATCATGAGAATGGATGCGAGCTCCAGACCGAAATTGCGGTGCGGAAACAAGTGAAGCAACGCGAGCACCACACCGGGCAAAAAGCCGAGAACGGGTATGCTTTGAAGAATGTCGAGTAGAGGGATCAGGATGCGTTCCGCAGAGCGGATGCGGGCGGCCGCATAGCCATAGGCGAGCGTGAAGGCGAAAGAGAGGAGATACGCGGTAATGCCGCGGGCAAGGCTCATGAGGGTGTAAAACGGCAGATGAGCCATGCCCAGTTCGATAGGTGCAATGGGACGCATTTGGCCCCGCCATTCGTCTGCCACTTCGACGATAGCATAGATAACCGCGGCAAGCGCGGCGAGAACCGCCAGGTCAGCCAGGCCAAACCGTCGCGACGGCGCTGAATTGCTCAGGAGCATTCCGAGTGAGCGGAGGACAAATCATGCAATTCCGTACCCGCCGAAAGGGCGAGGTTATACACGATGTCAACCGCCTGACAGAGAAGACATTAAACTGTTCGTCCATTCCGCGAAACCACTTCCTTAATGAAGATAGTCGCGAGCTGAATGGATAGTGAGAAGTGAGCTTACTTGTATTTCGCGTCCAGGAACTCGACTTTTGCTGTGAGTTCCGGAGTGAGGAATTCGTCGGGGTTAACAATCTGGACTTTGACCTGGAGCGTTCCCTTCTGGCGGTTGGCCTCAGGGGCTTTTTCGGCGACGTAGCCGATGTAAGCCTTGTCTGGATAAGCTTCGGGGATGACACGGCACTTTTGGCCAACGAAAACTTTTGCAACATCGGCCTCATTCAGATCAATTTCGACCTGCAGATCCTTGAGGTCGGCAAGGGAAATCAATGCGGTGCTGGGTCCGCGGGTGCCGCCGAAACTTTGGGGTGTGACGAGCTCATTCGGGTCGACCAGTTTTTCGAGAACGACACCGTTGATGGGTGATCGGATAACGCACCAATCAATATACGTTTGGGTCCATTGCAGTGTGCCTTCAATCTCCTTTACGGCGGCTGAGGCGCTGGCGACATTCAGGCGGGCGTCATCCTCGGCCTGGCGGGATTCAACACTGGCGGTGGCAAGGGCACGGACGCGCTCGTATTGAAGGCGGGCTTTTTCCAGAGCAGCTCGGGCCGCTTCAAGACGGCCCTGAGATTCCTTAAGGCGTGCCTGGTATTCGGAGTCATCGAGCAGTACGACGACCTGGCCGTTCGTGACAGTATCGCCTTTTTTAACACCGATCCAATTCACGACGCCCATAAAGCGGGGGCTGAGTTCAATCCGTTCACGAGCGATGATATAACCCGAGACTTCGAGCAGAATATTATCTTTATTCCCGGGGTCGGTCGCGGCTTTGGAAGCATTGTCCAAGCTGTTTGGTGACGAGTTTGCAGTGCCGGACCGTGCCGAACCTGTGGAGGTTGAGGCAGCCGGTTTAGCGGAACCTTTGGCGTCAGCAGCACGAGCGGTGACATCGCCCTGGACTTTGCCAGAGCCGCTGAAAACGCGTTGATCATCTCCCTTGCGTGGAATGGCAAAATAAATCGCACCCGCTGTGAGAATGAGAACCCCGATGCAGATAAATAAAAAGGGGGACCGGGAACGTACTTTTTGTTCCGGATCGATTCGGAGCGCGTCGAGCTTTTCGTTGATCATACGGATTTGAGCGAGGAGATGACAGGCAGGCGCGCGGCGCGCAAGGCCGGGAGCAGACTGCCAATAACTCCAACTATAACCGAGAAGATAAGGCCGTTCAAAATCAGGCCGGGAGTGATGCGAAATTCAAAAACCACTTCGCTGAAACTTTGAAAATTCATGGTGCCGGTGGTTTTGCCATTCACGTAAAAGGCGAGGAGGCAACCGAGGAGACCACCGAGGAAGGAAAGGAAAGCCCCTTCGATAATAAAACTGAGCAG
>JBQCGE010000525.1:0-3286 GCA_051955955.1 Verrucomicrobiota bacterium | reverse complement strand
ATTTGTCATCAAAGGCGACGAATTGATCCGCCTTTTCATCGTAAACCTGGTGGATGCCGTTCGTTTTGGAATAGGTGGCGTGGACCGTTGCTTTGGGGTCGGTTTTGAGGGAGCCACCGCCGGGGATCACTTCCAGAAATCGGCTGCCGAGTAAAGTTCCGCTCGTCTTCACTTTGGAATCGCTCCAGATGTAACCCTGATACGGATCCAAAACAACGAATTCGATATATACAGCGCCGTAATCACTGAACAGAAAACTCGGATCCATCGCGGTAATCTTAGTTATCCGCCCCACCGTAAACCCGAGCAACTTTACGTCCGTACCGATATTCAAACCGGCTGCGCTATCCAGAAATGTGTGATACTTGGCCTTGAAGGTCCACCAGCCTTTCCGCTGGCCGGTGTGATAAACGTAATACCCAAAGCCCGCGATCAGCAAAAGCGACGCGATGCTCACAAACAGGCCCACAACACGTTCAACCCGGCTGAGGCGGGTGCGCAACTGCGGCGTAAGATCCTGCACAGGCATTGCAGGTGACAAGAGTCAGCAGGCCAAAATAAATTGGCAAGCAGAGAAAACCTTATCGTAAGGGGCGGGTTTGCACGGCTGGAACTGGTTCTTTATAGACGGCGAGCATGTGAATAAACCGGAAACCAATCACCATTCCAGCAATAAGCAGGATCGCTCCGGAGATATGTGCCATTCGCACCAGTGCGCGCGTGGAAAACTTGCCATGCCCTTTCGCGACAAGAAAACTCAACAGGACAAACCATGCGAGGCCGCCGAAAAACGTCCCAACCACGCAAATCATTTTGCTCGGAAGCGTGTCATTGATCCAATCGTGCGCAATGAATGTCGCGGAAACGGTAATCCAGAAGAGCAGCACGGCGGGGTTGCCGAGCACACGAACGAAGCCAATCCAAAAGGCCGTATGGGGGTGTAATTTGTGTTCGACCGCTTCAACGGTGGGCGTGGTCGCGGGCAGGCTCGCCGTCAGCAGGTATTTCATCCCGAGATAGAGGAGAAACAGAAAGCTGAGCAGTTCCATGGTTGCTTTCATGAACTTCGATGAAAACAGGCCTGAGAACCCGGCAAACGCGACACCGCAATAAATCAGGTCCATTGCCATTGCGCCGAGCCCAATCATGAAGGCCCAAAAGAAGCCACGTCGCGCCCCTTCGTTGATTATGGTGATATTGATCGGGCCGACGGGTATCGAGACGACAAAGCCGCTGATCAGACCGGCTAACCCGGCAGTAAAAAGAGCTTGAAAATGTTCCATTCTAATTCGTTATCGAATCGCCCGGCTCTCCTTCGTCGTCTTCATCTTCAATTTCCTTTCGCATTTCGCGGGAAATGCGAGGGCGGATAAAACCATACACAAGGTAGCTGGTAAAGATAAGCGGCAGGGCAATGGGGAGGATGAGGTTCGGCATGATGAGCAGCAATCCCAGGCACAAACTGATGATGATGATCTTGAAAAACCCACGGGTGGCACGGAGATCAATGTTCTTGAACGAAGGATATTTCACTTCGCTCACCATCATCGCGGAAAGGAACAGCAGGATTACGGGCAGGGCATAGCGCCAGTTGCTTGTCGCGAGTCCTTTGTCATCGCCTTTGTCGTCCCACCACATAATAAACAAGGTTAAAGAAGCAACGAGTGAGCCAGCCGCGGGAATGGGAAAGCCCATGAATTCCTTCCCGCCCCCTCCGGACGACATCGAAGCGAGGCAATTAAACCGCGCGAGACGAAAAGCTCCGCAAATGAGGTAAATGGAAGCAATGAACCAGCCGACCTGCGGGTAATTCGAAAAGACATCCTTCAATACAATCCGATGTACCAGGAACGCGGGCGCTGCCCCAAAGGAGATGAGGTCGGCGAGAGAATCAAACTCCCGGCCAAAAGGACTTTCTGAACCGCCCATTCGCGCAACTCGTCCATCCAGCAGATCAAAAATGCAGGCGAGAAAAATAAAAAGAAGCGCATGGCGGATGACGTTGTTGAATGTGGGCGAAGAGGCGTCGGCTTCCACAATTCGCGTCAATGCCACAAATCCACAGAAAAGATTCCCGGCCGTCATTAAATTCGGCAGGAAATAAATCTTCAACTTTTGCGATTCGCCAGCTTTCGTTTCGTTCGCCATCGTATTCCGCGCGTCGCGCGACTTTGCCAACCCCCGTTGGCCAGGCGCGCGCGATTGTGCTACAGGCAATCAGGCCGGGAAAGTAAATTTCGGCCAGACATCAGCTCATATTAATGGCGAAAATGGCGAGCGCCAGTGAAAGCCATGGCCATGCCGCGCTCATCCGCGGCTGCAATCACCTCAGCATCCCGCATCGAACCGCCTGGCTGGATGGCCGCAACAGCGCCAGCATTTGCGGCGGCAATCAACCCATCGGGAAATGGAAAAAACGCGTCGCTGCATACCACGCTGCCTTTCAATGGAAGGCCTGCTTCACCGGCTTTCCAAACGGCTATCCTGCTGGAATCCACCCGGCTCATCTGCCCGGCGCCGACACCGAGGGTGCGGTCTGATGAGGCATACAGAATCGCATTCGATTTCAGGTGTTTCACGATCCGCCAGCCAAACAGCATGGCCTGGATTTCGTCCGCAGTTGGCTGCCGCTTTGTGACAATTTTTAAATCCGTCGGAAGGGTCAGCTTCAAATCGCGTTCCTGCAGCAGGTACGATTCCGCCGAGACGGACCGAATATCCCAACCGGGGGCTTGGGCCGGATTCTTGAGCATTCGCAAGAGCCTCAGGTTTTTCTTTTTTTGAAGTAACGCGAGCGCATCCGGAGCAAAATCCGGAGCAATAATCACTTCGCTGAAAATTTCGGAGATGGATTCAGCACATGGAAGATCGAGAGCTTGATTGACCGCAATGATGCCGCCGAATGGAGCTTGTTTGTCCGTTTCATACGCTTTATCCCATGCCTCCTTGAGCGCGTTTCCCTGGCCCACTCCACAAGGATTGGTGTGTTTGAGGATTGCCAGCGTCGGGCGTTCGCCATGGAATTCACCGATCAACTGGGCAGCGGCAGTCAAATCCAGAATGTTATTGTATGAGAGCTCCTTGCCATGAAGTTGCTGAAAATATTTTGAAAAATCGCCGTAAAGGGCCGCTTTTTGGTGCGGGTTTTCACCATAGCGAAGCGGTTGCGCCTGACGGGAACTGATCTTCAACTCGGATGGGAGTTCACTGGTGCGAGGGTTAAACTGTTCCGAAAGATAAGTGGCAATTGCGCTGTCATATTCTGAGGTCCGCGCATAGACCTTTG
>JBQCGE010000524.1:0-3574 GCA_051955955.1 Verrucomicrobiota bacterium | reverse complement strand
GAATTTTTTCATGGCTGGAGAGGAGTAAAACGGGAAGGAAGCTGAATGGGAAGCGTGAAACCGGGACGGACCGCTGGGGGGATGCCAGCGGATGGGGCATTCTCATTGCGTTAAAAGGGGACGTTTCTAAAGAGTTGTGTCAGGGTAAATTTGGGGTGAGTTCGGGCGATTCTTCCGTCCACCCCAAAGTTGTTCACCGCCCCGACTCGGGATTTGCTGGAATCCCGGACTTGTCGGTTTTCGAAGCTGGAGAGTAAATGGCGAACATGACCCCACAGGCGTTAAATCTGGACTGTTCCTCCATTCCGGAGGCGTTTGATTAAATCATTTACTCGCCCATGCATGGCCTGCTATCCGAGCAGTTGGGGGAGGATGATGCCCGACTCGCCTTCGAAACCTATTTGGCGGAATTTGAATTGGGAGAATACCTGCCAATGCTGCTGCGGCGGGAAGGATCGGACTGGGATTTTGCTTAGAGCTCAGCGGCCAGGCCTTCAATGGTCATTCCGGATCCCTCAGCTCAGTTTTTTGTGCAACTTCTGTAACTAATTTCGTGCTGCTGTGTCATATCTCGACAGCAGGAATGCTGATTCCATAACCAGAGATGTTAACCAGCATGGAGAAGTTCACCCGCTACCGGGCGCCGCACGAGGTTAAGTTCCTCGTCTCCAGCGAACTCGCTGCTCGAATTCGAGCCTGGGCAAGTGAGTTCATGGAGCGCGATCCTTACACCGCGCCGGAGTTGAACTTTGCCTACCGGGTGAAGAGCATTTACCTCGATACTCCCCGGCTCGACGTCTTCCAAAGGAATGGGTCTTACGCCCGCGGGAAATTTCGAATCCGGGAGTACGCACCCTCCGGCATTCTCTTCCTCGAACGGAAAATGAAGGCGAAGGGGATTGTGCGCAAACGCAGAACGACAATTGGGCCTGCCGACTTGCAACGGTTGCACGGAACGCCCCTGAAAGGCTGGGAAGGATTTTGGTACCATCGCAGGATTGCCTTGCGCGGATTGCAGCCCATTTGCACCATCAGCTACTTGCGCTACGCGTTTCTTTCATTGCACGGGTCTGAAACGATTCGGCTCACGCTGGATCAGGAGTTGAACGCGTCCCGAAGGATCGATTTTGACTTGAATGGGACCGGCCATGGGCTGCCGTTGTTAAATGGAAAGGCGATCCTGGAATTGAAATATGTGGGTGAAGCGCCTGCGCTGTTCAAGCAAGTGGCGGACACTTTTCAATTGAACCCCGAGCCTGTATCAAAGTATCGATTGGCCATCCCGGCGCTCGGGCTGGCTCCGCAAAAAGGAAACGACGCGCCAACGGAATTGCTGAGCGCGTGACTATGGAAGAGATTTTAACCAGCGCCTTCAAATCCCCTGCCCCGCTAAATTGGAGCGATCTTTTTCTCCGGCTTTGCATGGCGGCGGTGCTCGGGATGGCGGTGATGGGTGTGTACCGGGTTTCGCGCAGGGGAATTCCAAGGAATCATTCCTTTGAAGTCACACTTGTCTTGCTCGCGATTTTAATAGCGATGGTGACGAAAGTGATTGGGGACAGTGTCGCCCGCGCGTTCAGTTTGGTGGGAGCACTATCGATTGTGCGGTTCCGAACGGTGGTGCGGGATACGCAGGATACGGCTTATGTAATTTTTGCGGTGGTGGTGGGCATGGCTGCTGGAGCAAACCTGCTGCCGATTGCGATTGCTGGACTCGTTATTGTGCTGGCTGTGGCGCTCCTGCTGCGTTGGCGCCGGCCAATCCCATCGTGGAGCAACGAAACGGAATGCTCGCTGCAGTTGAAGGTGGCTCTTGGAACGTTGATCGATGAAATCACCACGACTTATTTCCCGAGGCATTTGGAATCGTTCCAATTAATTTCACTAAGCACGGCGAGCAAAGGGATGGCGCTGGAGGCTGGTTACAATGTTCGTTTGCGGAGCAAAGTTTCGCCGACGGACCTGGTTCGCGAGCTGAATAAAATCGAAGGGGTTCAAAGTGTGGAATTGATGAGCCCGGAAGCGCTCGGGAACAAGTAAAGTGGCGGGAGTTATTTCGGCAAATCGCTTGACATCAGGTATTCCGAGGGAAAGCTAATGATTATGTCCTTAACTGTGGAGAGTAATACCGTAACGCAAAAGACAAGGGACCTGTGCCAGGCGATTCTGGACCAGCCGGAATTCCAGGAAATGCGCAAGAACATCGACCAATTCATGGCCGATGATAAAGCGCAGCAGGAGTACCAGGCGCTCGTGGAAAAAAGCGAAGAACTGAACCACAAGCAACACCAGGGTGTGCGTTTGACGCAGGACGAAGTTACCGCTTACGAGAGCCAGCGCGAACGCGTGGTGAACAATCCAGTTGCGGCCGGTTTTATTCGCGCGCAACAGGAAGTGCACCAGATGCAGGAATCAATCAACAAGTATCTCTCCAAGACGTTCGAGTTGGGTCGCGTGCCGACTGAAGAAGATATGGAAGGCGGTTGCGGAGAAGGGTGCGGCTGCCACCACTAAAAGAGTCTTAACAAAAAAGATTTTGAAGGAGATGAATTCGTTCATCTCCTTTTTTTTATTTCCCGGAGATCAAGATCGAGTGCAACGGCGAAAAAAAAGCGCGGATGCAATCACATCCACGCTTTCGAGAATCAATTTTTAAGCTGAATTACAGGCCTTTGCTGATCATGTATTTCAGCAGGTCGCCAACGCGGTTGCTGTAGCCCCATTCGTTGTCGTACCAGCTCACGAGCTTGAAGAAGCGTTTGTTCAATTCAATGCCGGAACCTTCGTCGAAGATGCTGGAGGCTTTGCAGTGAATGAAATCGGTGCTGACGACTTCATCCTTCGTGTAATCGAGAATGCCTTTGAGGTAGGTTTCGCTCGCCTTCTTCATGGCGGCAGCAATTTCCTGGTAGCTCGTGTCCTTCACCGTGCGAACAGTGAGGTCCACGCAAGAGACAGTGGGAGTCGGCACGCGGAAAGCCATGCCGGTGAGCTTGCCTTTGACTTCAGGGCAAACGAGCGCAACGGCTTTGGCCGCGCCAGTGCTGGAAGGAATGATGTTGATCGCGGCGGAACGGCCACCTTTCCAATCTTTCTTGCTTGGGCCGTCAACGGTCTTCTGCGTAGCGGTGTAGGCGTGGATGGTGGTCATGAGACCTTCTTCAATGCCGAAGCCTTCCTTCAGCAGGACGCTGACAACTGGTGCGAGACAGTTTGTGGTGCAGCTCGCGTTGGAAATAATGTTGTGCTTGGCCGGGTCGTACTTCTCGTGGTTGACACCCATGACGACGGTGATGTCCTCATTCTTGGCGGGAGCGGAAATCACGACTTTCTTTGCGCCGGCAGTGATGTGGCCCTTGGCCTTTTCGCCATCGGTAAATAGACCTGTCGATTCAATCACGATATCGACACCGAGCTGTTTCCATGGGAGACCGGAAGGATCTTTGGCGCTGACGACATGAATGTCCTTGCCATTCACGACGAGAATATCGTCTTCAGGCTTATCAGCAGCCGATTTTTTGGAGCTGACTTCACACTGGAAACGTCCCTGGGTCGAATCATACTTGAGGAGGTA
>JBQCGE010000523.1:0-3330 GCA_051955955.1 Verrucomicrobiota bacterium | reverse complement strand
ATACCTTATGGAGCCGGGGCATCGGTCCCGATTTTTCAATACCCGTTGTCGATTTGCCTTTCGAAGGAGCTTCGAGTGGGACCGTCGCTGCTCGTGAAGCAGCTTACTATCGCGTACTTGTTCCGACCAATTCGACCAGTTGGAAAGTCAAACTCACCGGTGTGGCTGGCGAAGTGATGCTCGTTGGCTTGCGCGGGTCGCTTCCGAATATCGATCATAATATTGCTTCAGGATCGCTCGCGAATGGAAAAGGAATGCAGAAGCCCGGCAATGAACATTTCGTGCAATTACCAGTGAATGGCCAAACCAATATTTTCGCCGGGACAAATTATTTCGCGGTGATTGGTGAAGGCGTGAACCCGCCGAGTTCATCCCGAATTGGCGCGGGTATCAGCAGTTATACCATTGAAAGCCAGGGCGAACTGCAAACGCAGGATCTCGGTTTGCTGACTTCCGACGATATTTACTTTGCGGATCAGGTGCAGGGCGGCGAAGTGAGGCAATACCAATTCCTGGTTCCACCGGGAATGCTCGGGTTTAAGATTCGACTGGAGAGCAGGGTTGGAAATCCTGCCTTCGTGCTGCGCCAGGGGGATAAAACACCAGACCCAGGCGCGTCCATTCCGGGTTCTGAAACTTATGGAAACGAAGGTGGGTACAGCAGCACGGACGGGAATACAACCCTGTTTACAGTGCCGAATCCGCTCCCCGGCACTTATACTTTGGTCGTCAAAGGCCGCCAGTTGAACGGAGCTTACCCCGACGCGAGCTATGTTCTGCATCTGCAGGAAACGCTCGTGCCGGAACTAAACTTTTCGTCGGATTCGAACACCAATGGACTCATTAATGTTGCCAGCGGCGTATTGGATGATAACGAGCGCGTTTACTATAAATTCATAATTCCCGCCACCAATGCCGGCCAGCCGGTGATTGGCTGGAAATTGACACTGGCACAATCCTCCGGCCTGGCCTCAATGCGGGTGCGGAAAGACATTCTTCCAGGCGATGCTCAAAGCTCCACCCAAATGCCTTTTGCAAACGCACAGGCGATCATCGTGCCGCCATTCCTTACGAATGGCGTGTGGTACGTGGAGGTGAAAGGAAGCGGGTCGACCGCGTTTACTTTAACCAGCAGCCCATTGCTGCTGGAACGTCCAGCGTGGATAATGCCTGCGCCGGGTGAGACAAACCAGGTTCCCGGGATCAGCGCACCGCTCTTTGGTGACAGCGGGATTGATACGAACGGTATTCCACTGCCCGCTGACCAAAGTATTTTCCTTGAACAAGGTTCACTACATTATTTTGCGGTCGCGATTCCCGAGAAAAACTACGGAATCTTGCGCGCGGCGCTGGAAGCGATCAGCGGCAATCCCGACCTCTACTTGCGATATGGCGCCCCCCCGACGTTGTATCACAACGCGAACGGAACCTCTGGAACGGTTTATGACCGCTCGATGCTCGCGAATGCAACGGAGTATGCGAACTGGACCCCAATTGATGGCAAATTGGAGACGCAGCTTAAGCCCGGGCTTTGGTATATGGCAGTCCGGGCTGCCGGAAATGCAAATGCGCGTTATCGGTTAAAGCTTTCTGTTGGGGAGATCAGTGATCTTGTCTTGAATGGGCCAGTCCAATCAAATCAACTCGTTGCG
The DNA here is from genome assembly GCA_051955955.1 of Verrucomicrobiota bacterium. Classification (GTDB taxonomy): domain Bacteria; phylum Verrucomicrobiota; class Verrucomicrobiia; order Limisphaerales; family SXQI01; genus DASVNK01. The sequence continues at coordinate 1,678 of JBQCGE010000523.1, read as the reverse complement.
GGCGGGGACTGGCGTTATTACAAATTCATCGCGCCGGAGACTGTGCCGGGCGGTATGTCGTTCAAGTTCTCCGAAGAATCCGGTGATGTTGTTGTTCATGTGCGTGATACGGTTCCTCCTGGCAACGGCGCCACCGGATTAAGCAACGAGTTGAAAGACTGGACGAGCGACAACAAAAACAACGGGCCATATGGGAGTTTTGATCCAGCTGGAACTTATAATTTGAACTCACCACCGCTCCGTCCCGGCGCAACTTATTATCTCGGTGTGCGGGCGTTGCGCGACTCTTCATTTACAATCAGCGCGGCTACGAATGGTCTGCCGAATATTGAAATACCTACGATTAGTTTCTACGGCGGAACGGAATCCACGAATCTCGCGCCGGGTGCCCAGGTCTTGTACCGAATAGATGTCCCGGCCGAGGCCACTCGTTGGAAACATGTCGCGACACATTCCGCTGGAGTGCTCATGTTTATGGAGCAGGGGACGCTACCGGCAAAAGCTTCATCGGACGATTGGCGGAATAGTGCTGCCAGCGCAAACAACAGCTTGAACCAATATTTGTTGAACTCATGGCCCTGGGTTCCCGGCGAAACATATTTCCTCATCATCTCGAACGCCACTGCGCAGGCGCAGGACGTTGTGTTCGCCATGGATGGGCGCAATGCAGAGACTGATGATAATGATAATGACGGTTTGCCGGATGCCTGGGAACTTCGATATTTTGGCAACCTCTCTTCACAGAATTCCGCTGGCGACCCGGACCGTGATGGTGTGGTGAATTTTGACGAACTGGCCGATGGTACAGATCCAGCCGATCCCGATTCTTTCAATGGGCGGCTTTTGACCTCTTCAGCCGGAGGGAGAATCATCCGCTTCCCGGATGCGCCCAGTTATCCGCTCAATTCGAAGGTGACGCTGACCGCTGCACCTGATCCTGGGTATGCGTTCGTGAAATGGACCGGAGATGCGACCGGCCAGTCAAATCCTATCGAGTTTATAATTGATGGACATAAACTGGTCGGTGCCATTTTCAAAATTGCCGGGGACGAGTTTGTAACCGCGCTCCCATTGGAAGGCGCAAGTGTCACGACTACCGCGAGCAATGTGGGCATGACCAAGGAACCAGGAGAACCAAACCATGCAGGGAACCCCGGTGGCAAATCGATCTGGTGGAACTGGGTCGCTCCAGCGAATGGAAACGTGACACTCACAACCGCTGGCAGCGCGTTCAATACACTGTTGGCCGTGTATACGGGTGATTCTGTCTCCACCCTAAGCTATATCGCGAGTGACAATAATTCAGGCGGGGTAACCAACCGAAGCATCGTGCAATTCACTGCAACTGCCGGGACGGTTTATCGCATTGCGGTGGATGGTTATAATGGCGCATCAAGCCGAATCAACCTTGACTTGCGACTGGATGGCACTGTGGCAACACCGCCCGAAGTCCACGGGATTGCACGGTTAAGCGATGGCACCGCGCAATTTGGTTTGCAGGGCGCTCCAAACCAGACCTATTCATTTGAAGCTACAACCGACTTCAAGACAGGGGTGCCGGTCGGGTCTATTCAAACGGACAGCACGGGTGCCGGTTCGTTTACGGATGGTTCCGCAAAAGACTTCAAAAAGCGATTCTATCGCTTAGCCCAGTGAGTGAGACGGAGCATCTGTGCCC
>JBQCGE010000522.1:0-4362 GCA_051955955.1 Verrucomicrobiota bacterium | reverse complement strand
CATGTAAAACGATGGTTCGCTCATTTCTTCACCTCAATCCACTCCCTATTTACTCTCTTGATTGCGCCGGGCCGCTTCCGTGCGGACCGCCTCAATCACGGCACCTGCGGCTCCGCCGATTTCGGGGATTTCCGCCAAATCATTATACTCCGCCTGCAACAGGTCTTCCAAGGTCAGAAAACCGCGATGCACCAGGATGTCCGCCTGCTCGCGTGTCACTCCTGGAATCGCTGCAATGGAATCCACCGCCTGTGCGACTTTCTCTTCAAAGCCCATCGTTGCAACCTGCTCGGCCTCGATATCTACATGCCAGCCGGTCAGCTTGGAAGTAAGGCGCGCATTTTGCCCGCGCTTGCCAATTGCAAGTGAAAGTTGGTCAGGCGCAACCAGAATCCGGACGCGCTTGTTCGTCTCATCAATGTCGAACTGCTTCGGTTTTGCCGGCGCAAGAGCATTGGTGATATAAACCTTGATATCCTTATCGTACTTGATGATATCGACCTTCTCATTGTTCAACTCGCGAACAATGTTTTTCACGCGCTGACCGCGCAGGCCGACACATGCTCCAACCGGATCGACTTTCTCGTCGCGCGAATAAACTGCCAGCTTTGTCCGAAAGCCTGGCTCACGCGCAATTCCCTTGATTTCAATCGTTCCGTCGCTGATTTCGCTCACTTCCAGTTGGAAAAGCTTGATCACGAAATTAGGGTCAGCTCGGGAAAGAATGATCTCAGGCCCGTGAGTGGTATTTTCCACTGCCCGCACGAAGCAGCGAATGCGTTCTCCAACCTGATATTCTTCAGTGGGAACACGCTCGCGGTTCGGCAACAAAGCTTCATACTTGCCAAGGTCGACAATGACATCTGACCGGTCAAAACGACGCACCGTTCCGCTCACAATGTCACCTGTGCGATCCTTGAACTCGGCAAAAATTAGCTGCTTTTCCGCACGGCGGATGTGCTGCATCAACGCCTGTTTGGCGTTTTGGCTGGCAATACGACCGAAATCCGTGGGGGTAACTTCGACCTCAAGCTCTTCCCCAATTTGCGCTTCAGATTTAATGCGGCGAGCGTCAAAAATTGAAATTTGGTCGTGTTTTGAAATGACTTTATCGGTAACGACCAGTTTTGCGAATGCCTTAATATCGCCGGTTTTAGGATCAATGGCCACACGCAATTCACGCGCGGGCCCAACTGCTTTTTTAGCCGCGGAAAGTAAAGCTTCTTCAACCGCTGACAACAATGTGTTGCGATTGATTCCTTTCTCCCGTTCCCAATATTCCAGAATGGCTAAAAGTTCGGCGTTCATATAGTTCCGTTCCCGATCAGGGGAATAAAAAAGTCGGCAGTTTGACTCCGACTTCTTCAGCGCTGGCAACCCAGCAATAGAATCTATGCAGGCTGAAGATACGTGTGACCGCGATATGAGTCAAGCCGCTAAGTTTTACTCTATCGTTATCCCTAATTATTCATCGCCCAAGCTGCCCATCATCTCCACCCTCCAAGGGTTTCTTGACCGTCCCGAGCCACTTCCCTAGAGTCAATTCGGTGCGAGTCTTTAATCTGATTTTGCTGGCCTGCTGTATCTCTCTAATCACGCGGGCTGCCAGTCCCGAAGTGGTAAACGGGATCGCCGTCATTGTTGGAGATTCCATTATTACATATAAGGACGTCCGCCTGGCTCTCGCGGACGACCTCAATTTCCTCGAAAAACAATACGGCAATCGCCCGCAGGTTTATGAGCAGAAGGCGGCCGAACTGGAAAAGTCAAAACTCGAGGAAATGGTAGAAAACGAATTGGTGCTTCAGGAGTTCAAACGCGCGGGCTACGTCATTCCGGATAGCTGGATTCAAAGCCGAATCGCGGAGGACATTCGCAAGGTAGGTGATCGATTAACACTCACCCGGACGCTGCAAGCTCAGGGGATTACTTTTGATGCTTATCGCACTAAAATTCGGGAACGTGAGATTCTGCGCCAGATGTGGTTACAAAAAGTTCCGCGCGAACCAATCATCTCCCCTGCGAGGATCGAAACCTACTACGCCCAGCATCTGGATCAATTCAAAATGGAGGACCAGGTCAAGCTCAGCATGATCCTGCTGACCAACACTCCTGGCATTTCCACAACTGAGTTGGCAAAGGAAATCACCTCCAAGCTCGATGAAAAAGTTCCCTTCGCCGATCTCGCCCGCCTCTATTCCCAGGATTCCAAGGCGTCCGAAGGCGGTGAACGTGGCTGGCTCGAAAAAAAGGTCCTTCGTGAGGATTTGGCAAAAGCAGCATTTGCTCTTGAGCCCGGACAACACAGCCAGCCTATTGAAACGCCGGAAGCAACTTATATCCTCCTCGTTGAAGATAAAAAGGTGAGCTATACGAAAACACTTTCCGAGGTTCGGGATGAAATTGAGAGTATTTTGCGGGCGGAGGAAACCAAACGCCTGCGCCAGCAATGGGTCGCTCTGCTCAAAGCTAAAACTTTCATCCGCTATTTTTAAGCCCAAATGAATCCATGGCTCGGCATCACCCTCGGCGACCCCGGTGGAATTGGGCCGGAAGTCACCGCCAAGGCTCTGGCGCTATTGGGTGAAAGTAACTGGCGTTTTTTATTGTTAGGCGATCCCAGGGCGTTTGAGATCGCTAACGCTCACACTCATCTACCCATCCAACCGTTCCGTTCGTATTATGAGCCAGGCCAATTTTTTATTCTCAATCCGGGCAAATCGTTGCCGCTTCAGTTTGCGCAAGGAGGATTGGAATCCGCCCAGCTTGCGATTGATTGCCTCGAGGAAGGCACAAATCGCTGCCTGCGCGGTGAGTTGAAGGGGCTGGTGACCGCGCCCGTAAACAAGGAAGCCATCATTCACCTGGGCAAACCGTTTACAGGACAAACCGAATTTCTTTCCGACCTCGCCAAGTCCTCCCGCACCGCCATGATGTTGCTCGGTCATGATGACCAGGGCCGCTGGTTGCGTGTTGCCCTCGTTACAACCCATCTCCCTTTGCGCAATGTCGCCGATGCCATCACTCAAGAAAAAGTTCTTCAAACAATCGAACTCGCCTCGGAAGCGTGCCAGTTGTTGAGGCTCAAAAAATCAAGGGTTGCTGTCTGTGGCTTGAACCCCCACGCGGGCGAAGGCGGCGAAATTGGGCGCGAGGAGATTGATGTCATTGAACCTGCCATTCAAACTGCGAAGAGGAAAGGATTGGATGTGACCGGGCCGATTCCCGCCGACACCCTCTTCCATTACGCGTTTAAAGGGGATTACGAAGCAGTCGTCGCCATGTACCACGACCAGGGGCTCGGGCCATTGAAAATGATCGGGTTCGACCATGGTATCAATTGGACACTTGGCCTTCCATTCATCCGAACTTCACCGGACCATGGCACCGCTTACAACATCGCAGGGCAAAATCGGGCAAACCCGAGCAGTATGAAAGCGGCAATTGAATTGGCGCTGCAGTTAAGTGACTACTGACCTTTCCTTGATTTTGGTGAGGTTCGCAGTCAGGCGAAATCCTGACTTCGATTTCGGGGTGCTCTACGGATAGAAAAGCCTGCAAACAATAATACTTTGCAACAGTGACAGGGCTTCGAATTTAAAAGTTGGTGGCCCGACACAAACAAAACGGAGCATCAAGGCATGCATTCCGAGTAAGAAGGTGGCTGGGGCTTCGGCCCTCAATAAAAAGCCACCTTTCTTTTTTTTTTCTAGATGGTCTCCAAGTTACTGTCTGCCTGAACAGCCACTCATTTCGCTTTGAACTTCACAGAAACAGTCCCGGTGTTACATTCACCGCCTCATTTTATATGAATTGGTCTCAACTGCTGATACCGACGTTGAAGGAAGTTCCTTCCGACGCCGAAATTTTATCGCACCAATTGCTGGTTCGTGCGGGCCTGGTGCGAAAGCTGACGGGTGGTCTTTACACGTTCCTGCCGCTCGGATTGCGCACACTCCGCAAAGTTGAGGCGATTGTCCGTGAAGAAATGAATCGCGCCGGTGCGCAGGAAGTTCTCATGCCTGCTTTGCAGCCCCCCGAAATCTGGCAAAAGAGCGGACGCTATGAAACGGCCAGCGATGTTTTTTTCAAGGCACGAGACCGCGCTAAAAAGGAATGGATTCTTGGACCAACGCATGAAGAGGTGATCACCACATTGGTTGCTTCCGAAATTAATTCCTACCGCCAGTTGCCCAAGAATTTTTACCAGATCCAGACGAAGTTCCGTGACGAAATCCGCCCCCGCTTTGGATTGATGCGGGCGAAGGAATTCATCATGAAGGACGCCTACAGCTTTGATGTGAGCGATGAGGCAGCACAGCAGAGCTACGTCAAAATGTACGATGCTTACGTTCGGATTTT
>JBQCGE010000521.1:0-3067 GCA_051955955.1 Verrucomicrobiota bacterium | reverse complement strand
CTCCGCTCCACTTCTTCACGCAGCGGCGTGTCCGGCCCGAATTCCGGATGCTGATTATCGAGCAGGTTGCGCCCGATTAACGCCAGTTCCAGATGATCGATCGGTCTCCAGGCCAGGCGCAAATCCAGTTCCAAATACGAGTGGACCACCGGGTTCGGCAGTTCATCCACAAAGCGCACGAGTTGATCGAATTGAATGTTATACGGAAGGTTGATGGAGGAATGGGCGCTGAACATGTTGTGCGGGTCATTCCCCTCCTCTTCCACTCCAAAGCCCGGGAATGGAATGGGCATGTGCGTATCGCTCGCCTCCAATCGCGTTTCGAGGTAGGCATAGCTCAGCTTCAAGGTCCACCAATCGAATGGCTGGTAATTTTGCGTCAACTCCACCCCGTAAGCATCGCCTTCAAATTCATTTCGAAAAAATGGGCCGCCAGGCAGGTTTTCAATGCTTCGAAGCCTGTTGTATGAGTTGTAATAAACCACGACGTCATACGAAATTTTCTTCATCATGTTCACCCGGTATCCCAATTCGTATGCGATGACTTCCTCAGACTTAAAAAAATCACGCGGCTCCGCGCTCAAAAAGGGCGGCACATTCCAATCCACCTCAATGCGAGTGGGCGTCCTCACAGCGCGCGACACCGCAGCCCAGATCGTCTGCTTTTTCGTCGGGGTATACGCGAGTCGGATGCTCGGTTGAATTTCAAATCCGGAGAAATCGTTATGCTCAAATTTCGAACCCACCGTCACTGCCAGTCGATCCTCAACCACCTCAATTTCATCCTGCAGGAACGCGCTGAAGAGCTGCATGTTGCGGTCTCGCGGCACAAATTCAATTGCGGGCGCTGCAGGATTGTCAATGTGGTCCGAAGCTAATCGGTACTCCAGTCCATAAAGGAATAGCTGCCGGTTCCCAATGGGCCGGCGGTGCTGTGCATCAATATCGTAGGTATACAGGTCCTCAATGAAATTGAACTGCCCGCGGTGCGTTGCATCGAAGTAGCTTTGCACCACCAACTCCGATTCCGGGCTGAAGGTTCGCGTCCAACGCCCGAGCAGGTTCCCGCCATGCACGCGGCCGTCGTCCTGATTTTCAATCCCGTAGACCCCATTATAATAATCGCCCTGCACGGTCAGCGCGTTGACATCATTCAACTGCGTATCAGTCCGGAAACCCGTCTGTCCCAGCATCATGTTGTCCCGCGCTGGCTCTCCATTCGCGTGCACCATGTCATCGCGATTGAAATAATCGAGGTAAACGCGGTAGTAACTGTTCGTCGCCAGTTTGCCTCCGTAACGTACGCTGCCAAACCCGGCCTCTTCACCGCCGCCACCGGCAGTAATCAAACCACCCTGCGTTTCCTGCGCGCTCTTCGAAATAATATTAATGACCCCGTTGAAAGCATTCGCGCCCCAGAGCGTTGCGCCCGGCCCGCGAATCACTTCGATCCGGTCCAGGTCTTCGAGCGGATAATTCTGCACATCCCAGAACACTCCCGAGAAAAGTGGGCTATAAAGATTCCGCCCATCCATCAACACCTGCATTTTGTTTGCAGTAGTGAGATTAAAACCGCGCGCGCTGATGCCCCACGTGTGATTATCGAACTGCGCCACATGCAATCCAGTAGCCAACCGCAACGCGTCCGGGATGTTATTCGCGCCGGAACGGATGATTTCCTTCCCGGTCAGCACATCAATCGCGGTGGCCGATTCGTAGGCAAGCTGGGGACGTTTGGAAACGGAGATGACTTCCTGATTCAGCAGGTCTTCAAGTGAAAGCTTTTTCAGTTGTTCCGCCGCGCTGGTCGGCTCCTGCGCATGAATCGTTGGGCAACTCCAGGCTGCACCGGCCCAAAGGAGTGACCCCAAAACCAAAATTCGTCTTCGTCCGGATAAATACGCCTCCCGACGCCGTTTACCGGCGCCATTTCTGACCTGTGTGGTTTTCATCGGCTCATCCCTCCCAATACCCAAACCTACGGTGCAACTGTCTGGGCGCCGCGATGTTGCCGAATTTACTTCAAGTTAGCAACTCACAAGCGGAAATTCTCTGCGTTCCACTCCGTGATTGCTTTGAATTCCGGGTGTGTCAGCTCGAACACCTTCTCTGCACTAGAATGATCAGTGATGATCATGAGCGGAGGGCCCAGCATGGCTGGACTCCGGCGTTCCATGGCCAGGTGCACTTTGAATTTCACTCGTGTTATGAATCGCTTCCACCGAGTGAATAAACTCAACATAAGCCTTCACGAACGCTCGACCTGCATCCACGTTCGATGCTTCGAATTTTTTCGCGGACTGAACTGCCTCGAACCGTTTATTGATCAGGTCAGTGACTTGCTTGTTCAATTGGGAGGTCACCGCCGCAACGTCTCCATTTTCAATTGCCAGGTCTGCCAGGCGAATCGCCTCCGGCAGTTTTTGGCCTGACGGTTTAAGTCCGGTATAGGGGGCGTTTTCACCGGCGCGATGCACCCGGACGAGCGTCTCGTAAAAATAGCGGTCGGCAAGGTCTCGGGCGTCGGCGCTAAGCTTTCGAACTTCTTTCACATGATCAAATGCTGCGCGAACTTCCGCTTCTCCATCGGGTTGAATCCAAATCAGCGCTGGCTCGATTTTGCCGCTCTCCAGGGCGGTGCGCGCAGCCTTCACGACCGGTCCATCCAGCCCATCGCAATGCGCCCGGGATCCTACCGGAAAAAGGAAAAGGGTGATTAGGCAAGCCATCCAAATGGCGTGCCTGAACAGGGATTTTGATTTTGCGATTGGCCGTGTTGAACTCATAACGGATGTGTCGTTGAGGTTGTGATTGCCGCTTCCTTTCGGATTTCCGAATGGCGGATCTGCCCACCCAAATTTGCCGTCCATGCCATGAAACCACTCGTGAGCATCGCCAGGCATAAAATCGTAGCGGAGCACCACTTGGGCAGTTGGGCGCGGCGCCGAAACCAGAGTGCTCCCGCCATTGATGCCACTCCCAGCACCACGATGCTGGTCAGTGCAATGGATGCCGCCTCCTCATGGCGTTCGATGATCGGCTTGGAGACCCCGGCGAGTTGTTGAAC
>JBQCGE010000520.1:0-4207 GCA_051955955.1 Verrucomicrobiota bacterium | reverse complement strand
CCGAGCGAGGGCGAATGCCTGTTCATCACTCACCAGGTTTGGAGTAACAAATACGCGAAGTTCGCGCCCGGCCTGGACAGCAAAGCTTTTCTCCACGCCTGGGAATGAACTCCCGATCCTCTCCAGTGATTCAAGGCGCTTCATGTAAGTGGTCATTGTCTCCGAACGCGCTCCAGGCCGTGACGCGCTGATTGCATCCGCGGCACTGACAAGAATACCGAGTGGATTCGTATGCGGCACTTCATCATGGTGTGATGCCACCGCGTTCACGATATCTTCCGTTTCGCCGAACCTCTTGATGAACTCCGCGCCGATGATGGCGTGAGAACCTTCAATCTCATGATCGAGCGCTTTACCAATGTCGTGGAGAAGGCCGGATTTTTTTGCGGCAACGACATCAAGACCCATTTCCGCTGCCATCAGAGCCATGAGTTGAGCGACTTCGACGGAGTGATTCAGAATGTTTTGGGAGAAGCTGTAGCGGAATTTGAGCGCGCCGAGTTTTTTAACGATTTCAGGGTTGAGCGGCGGCAGACCGAGCTTGAAAACGGCATCTTCGCCTGACTGGACGATATTCTCATCCATCTCGCGAGTAACTTCCGCGACAACTTCCTCAATGCGGGTCGGATGAATGCGTCCATCGGCCATCAGCCGTTGCATGGATTCGCGCGCAATTTCACGACGAACTGGATCAAAGCCGGAAAGAACCACGGCATTAGGCGTATCATCAATCAGCACTGTGATGCCGGTGGCGGCTTCGAATGCGCGGATGTTTCGGCCTTCCCGTCCAATAATGCGGCCCTTTATATCGTCTCCGGTCAGCGCGAGGGTGGCTGTGGTCGTTTCGAAAGTGTGTGGTCCCGCATATCGTTGAATGGCAAGGCTGATGATTCTGCGGGCCTGTTCCTCAGCGCGATTCTTCGCGTCATCGAGGATGTGCCGGGTCAGGTCACTGGCATCTTTTTGGGTTGATTGCTCAACCTGCTTGATGAGTTGCGCACGCGCCTCGGATTCGGTGAGGCGGCCAATGCGCTGGAGAACGGATTGGGTCTCCTGCTTCATCTGGTTGAGATCCTCCTTGTCGCGCTCCAGTTTCCGGCGGGATTCATCCAGCGCGGCCTGCTGCTGACGAATCAGTTTTTCCTGCTCGGAAAGGTTCCCGAGTTGGGCATTGATCAGGGCCTCACGCTGGGAGAGGCGGTTTTCTGTTTCCGTGAGGGCCTGGCGGCGTTCGGCAAATTTGCGTTCGTTCTCCTCCCGGATTTTGAGCGTTTCCTCGTTGGCTTCCAGGCGAGCCTCGCGGGTGATGTTTTCCGCTTCGCGCCGCGCGTTTTCGAGAAGGGTTTGCTCTTTGAGCGCGACGGCGGAACGAAGATTCCGATCCCTCCATCGCCAGACGCCGTATCCAACGGCAACACCGACAACGAAGAGACCCGCGGCTTCGAGAACTACGATGTCCATCATTTATTTCCGTTAGACTGCGTTTTCAGCCAACGGGTGGGAGTCAAAATAAAATCCATGGCGATGTCATGCGGTTCGGCGGGGAGAATGGGAACGATCTGTTCATCCTGCGCCACGCCACATTTCACGCTGGTCACATTCGCCAGCAATCGGTCATAGAACCCTTTGCCCCGACCCAATCGATGGCCGTTCGGTGCGAAAGCTACTCCAGGGACCAGTACAAAGTCCAGTCGCTTCAAAGGGAAAACCGGGGAATCAGGATGAGGCTCCAAAATGCCGAAATTACCCGGGATGAGATCCAGGAAGGAAGTGATTTGCGCCGCTCGATAGCAAGCCTCCTTTGGTGAAAAGCAGGGAAGCATTACTGATTTCGACTCAGCCAGGGCCGCTTCCAGCGCGGGTCGGAGATCAAGTTCATCCGATAAAGGCAGGAAAGCCATGATGGCCGTTGCATCCTGCCATTCCGGGCGGGAGAGGAGGATTTGCGTTGCTCGTGCCGAGCGCTCGAATCGAAGAGAGGAGGGGACTTGCGACACTTGCTTCCGCACGGATCGACGAAGGATGTCTTTCTCCGTCTTCATTCGGCTTTTTTCGTGGATTGTTTGCGCATTGCATCAAATTGAGCGCGCCATGTTTCAAGCCGCTCCTTGATTTTCTTTTCCACCCCCTGGTCGGTTGGTTCGTAATAACGACGGGCCGCGCCGAGGTAGTCCTGCGCGACGAAATGGTCCGGATGATCATGCGCGTAGGCGTATCCTTCTCCATGTCCCAGCTTTTTCGCTCCTTTGTAATGCGCATCACGCAAATGTTCAGGCACTGCGATTGTGCGACCGGATCGCACATCCGCGAGCGCGGCGTCTATTGCGGCATAGGCGGAGTTACTCTTGTTCGCCGTTGCAATATAAACGGTAGCTTCTGCAAGGGGGATTCGCGCTTCAGGCCAGCCGACGAATTCAGCTGCTGCATTCGCCGCGGTGGCAAGCACCAGCGCCATTGGATCGGCCAGTCCGACATCCTCCGCAGCGCAGATCATGATACGCCGCGCGATGAAACGTGGGTCCTCGCCTGCATGAATCATCTTCGCGAGCCAATAGAGCGCTGCATCGGGATCGCTGCCGCGCATGGATTTGATGAAAGCGGAAATTGTGTCGTAATGCGCGTCTCCGTCTCCATCGTAGACAATCGCTTTTTTCTGGATGCTCTGCTCAGCGGCAGTGAGATCGATCACAATCGTCCCATCCGGTTGAGCATTGGTCGTCAGCGCGGCAATTTCCAGTGAGTTCAGCGCCTTCCGCGCATCGCCATCGGCAACGCGCGCGATGTGCTCGAGCGCGCCTGGTTCAGCACGGATTTTCATGAACCCGAGCCCGCGTTCTGAATCGCTGAGCGCTCGTTGCAGCAACTCAAGCAGGTCAGATTCCTCGAGTGGGCGAAGCTCAAAAATTTGGGAGCGGGAGACAAGCGGAGAATTAACAAAGAAGAATGGATTGTGAGTCGTCGCTCCTATCAGCCGGACTACGCCACTTTCTACATCTGGCAGGAGGACATCCTGCTGCGATTTATTGAACCGGTGGATTTCGTCGATGAAGAGGAGCGTGCTTTGCCCCTTGTTTGCGAGGCGATTGGTCGCGGCGGAAAGAACCCGGCGCATATCCGCAACGTTGCTTTCCACGCCACTGAGGCGTTCAAAATGAGAGCGGGTTTGTGCGGCAATAATCTGGGCCAGCGAAGTTTTCCCGGTGCCAGGTGGGCCGTAGAAAATCAGCGATTGAATGCGGTCCGCCTCAATTGCACGGCGGAGCAATTGGCCAGGAGAAAGGATATGCTTTTGCCCGGCATATTCGTTCAACGATCGAGGCCGCATGCGGGCAGCCAGCGGCGCGCTGGAATGAGCGCCTTTCTCCGGTGGGTCACTTTTCGGTTCCTTTTGCGCGGCGGCAAAGAGGTCATCATGCGGCATGGTGAAACATTACAAATTCTTTTGAATTTGGCGAACGCATTCACTGATACCATGAACCAGGAAGAGCGGAGGTTTGACTGAATTGGGCAGCCGGATATTGTCGCGCATCAGAGCACATCAGAATGGAACGAACTTGCATCATATTTAACCCAACCGCGCGCGGGGACAAGGCACGAAACTTCCGCGCCCGCATGGAAAAAATGGGCGGCTTTGAATTGATGCCCACAACCGGACCGGGTGCGGCGCGTGGTTTGGCGAAGAGTGCGATCGAAAATGGATTTCATACCGTAGTTGCCGCAGGCGGGGATGGAACGATCAATGAGGTGTTGAACGGTTTTGCTGATGCTGAAAATGGATTCGAGCACGCCCGGTTGGGAGTTTTGCCGTTAGGCACCGTAAATGTTTTTGCGCGGGAATTGAAACTGCCGTGGGATGCAGAGGCATTCCAGAAAATGATCGAGCAGGGGAAAGAAAGCCGCATTGATATAGGTTGCGCCGAATGGATACAAAATGGCGAGTTGCGGCAAGGTTATTTCGTTCAATTAGCCGGTGCGGGTTTGGATGCCAGGGCTGTGGAGTTGGTGAGCTGGGAATTGAAAAAGAAAATAGGGCCTGCGGCTTATCTCGTGGCCGGCTTCCGAGCGCTCAGTAGTTGCCAGCCCAACATTGAGATCACAAACGGGAGAGAGACGGAGCGTGGAGAATTGATACTAATAGGAAACGGAAAACTTTATGGTGGCGATTTCCCCCTGCTGCACCGGGGCGACCTGCAGGATGGAAAGCTGG
>JBQCGE010000519.1:0-2869 GCA_051955955.1 Verrucomicrobiota bacterium | reverse complement strand
TGTTAAACGTGCTGAAAACGATAACCGTATCCATGCGACGAATGTACACCTTTACGGCAGAATGCACCAGCACAGGACGAACTGGGATTGCAACATTTATTGCCTTGGAGGAGAGCGGTTTTTGAAAGGTTGGTTGGACTGAGTTAGTGGAGGTTTAAAATTTCGAACTGCGATTCGAAGTGGGAATGTTAGCTCACGATTGAAAAGGCTCTGCTGGAGTATCGCCCACCGATTAATCAGGGCACAGTTTTACGGTGATTGCCCGTTCAAATTGGAGAATCGAGCCCCCAGCATTTAACCCCCGGCAAACCGCAAAAGAGCAAGCCGTGATAAAGATTGCGCGGAAGAATTCGGCGCATGAGGCCAAAGACAAATGCATCAATGGTCGCGGGGACACGGAGAGGCGGATTTGGCTGGCGCATCACATGCAGGACTTTCCGAGCAACCTTTTCCGGGGTGGAAAAGCTCATTTGCATCAATCGCGCGATGAAGTCGCTCATTCGATGGTAATGCTCGTAATACGGATCTTCGTGGGTGCGAGCGGCGCGTTCGCTGATGGCCGTGTAGAGGGTGTTGTGGAAAGAATCCGAGTGAATGAAACCGGGTTGAAGAAGAGTGACTTTTATGTTCCAGGGACGGACTTCATACCAGAGCGCCTCGGTGGCGCCTTCCAGGGCGAATTTGGAAGCGCTATAGAGAGCCATGGTGGGCATGGCCATCATGCCGCTGACGGATGAAATATTGATGATTCGACCGGAGTGTTTGGCGCGCATCTCGGGGAGAACGAGTTGAATCAGCCGCAAGGGCCCCTGGAAATTGATTTCCATTTGCTCCGCCAATCCTTCCGCTGTGATGTGTTCCAAAACGGCTCGGTAAGCCACGCCTGCGTTATTGATTAAGATATCCACCCCGCCCCAGTCCCGCTCGGCTTCTTCCAGAACCGCTTCACGTTCTTTCTCTGATGTAACATCCAGCGGGCGCAACCGGATGCGATCGGATTCATAAATGCCAGCCTGTTCAAATCGCGAGAGCGAACTTTGACGGGCGGTGAGAATGAGGCGGTAATCAGTTTGGCACAAAATTTGGGCAAGACTTAAGCCAAGTCCGGCGCTGGCGCCGGTGAGGAGCACCACCTTCTGCCGCATTGATGTCGAGAGCGAGCGCATAACCAGCAGAATTCGACGGGGTTTCAGGGATATTTTCGTTTAAAATGCATGGACTGGTCAAGTGGAGCTTGAGTGATCCGATATATAACCTGGCTTAACCATGATGGGCTAAATTTACCGGAAAGTAAAAGTGACCTTAACAAACCGTATCCTTGTATATGCGGAGGATGCTCGCGCCCTGGAGCAAACCCGGCGCAGACTGGAAGGTTATTGTCCGGGATACGAAACCATTTTCCATCACGATTCTCGGCGGGCGCTCCAGGAGTTCCAGGAAAAGCCGTTCGACCTGGTCTTTCTGGAGAACAACTTTAACCCTGACGCCGGGGTGGACCTGCTTGATCAAATGGCTGAGATAGCGCCCCGATCAGCACGTTTTTTAGTCAGCCGCTGGATTAATCATGCCATTACCGCGCGTTGCGTGCTGGCATCCCACCAAATACTAAATGAACCGCTCGATGGCAGGACGGTTGAAGGGTTTTGCCAGAGGAGCGAGTTGATCAATCGCCTCATTGTGAATGATACGATGGAGCAATTAGTTTCCCGGATGCAGATCGTGCCTGGCCATCCCTCGCTTTACCTAAAAATTAGCCAGGCATTATCAAGACCGGATACAAACCTGGAATCCATAGCAGAGTTGGTTTCCAGTGACTGCGCGATTTCCACCCGCCTTGTGCAGACGGTAAACCTGCCCTACTACGGTTTTGCTCATTCCGTATCGCACCCAATCGATGCGATGCTGATCATTGGGATGGAAACGACCCGAGGGCTTGTGCTCGGATTGGAAGCGTTCAGCAAATTACAAGGAGGACGCATTGCGAGCGCGACTGTTGATATCGTATGGGAACACAGCCAGCGCGTGGCGCGGAACGCGCGACGAATAGCGCAGCTTTTTTCCGAAAATGCATCGTTGGCGCATGATGCTTACGCGGCGGGGTTAATGCACGATATTGGGAAACTGGTGCTGGAAGCCAACTTTCCGAAAGATTATCAATCCGCACAGACTATTGCGCTGATGCGCCACTTGCCGCTTTCGCAAGTGGAGCAAGAAACATTTGGGGTCAACCATGCGGCGGTGGGTGCATACCTTCTCTCGATGTGGGGCTTGCCATTGAGCGTGGTGGAAGCGGTGGCCAGGCACCATGCAGCGGCGCAGGAATTTAAGTCGGGATTCAATGCGTCCGTTGCACTGCATCTCTCAAATTTTCTGGAGACAAGAGAAGTGCATGAGGCTTCTGAGATTGCTGATTATCCTGAAGAACTCGGGATAGATAAGCGGTTCGAAGCAATCGCACTATCAAAGCTCGCCATCTAAGCGCGCTGGAGGAGGGTCTACTGCAACCGGGGGGGATTGAGGCGTTGAGTGAAAAGGATTGACCGCTCAGCCAATTCCATAAAACTCGCGATTGTGAAACCCACCAACCCAACGGTTCCTCACAAGCCGTGGAAAGGCTTCCCGGTCCTGCCAATTATCGCCGTCCTCATTTTTTGCTTTCTTGCGAGCTATGCAGTGATCCAGAAGAAAGCGGGGCGAAAGAAATTTTTGGCAACTGATGGAGGTGTCGCTTCACCCAACAGCGAGGTGACACTTACTCCTGCTCAGGACCCGGGCGCCCCTCGTTATGCGCGCGAAGTCCCGCTGCCAGCGCGGACGGCAGCGATTCCGCCAGCAAGCCCTTGGGTACCTCCGCCGGGACCATGACCAG
>JBQCGE010000518.1:0-4216 GCA_051955955.1 Verrucomicrobiota bacterium | reverse complement strand
CTCTGGGGAATGGGCCAAATGATGTTCACCAAATACATGATCGTTGTGGACCACGATGTTGATGTCCATAACACCAGCGACGTCCTCTTCCGCCTCTGCGCCAATACCGATCCCCAGCGCGATACCATTTTCACCAAAGGTCCGGCCGATGTCCTCGACCACGCCACCCCCGACCTCGGCAGCGGCAGCAAACTCGGCTTCGACGCCACCCGCAAACTCCCGGGCGAAGGCTTCAAACGCCCCTGGCCCCCACTCATCCAAATGGACCCCACCACCCAAAAACGAATCGACCAGCTCTTTGGAAATGGCAGTGCAAACTCCTGAACTGAAGTTGGATTGCACACAGTCGCCCGTACCATCGTCCTTGCCGATCCATTCACAAGTAATTGCAAAGCAACTTGCTGCTGCTAACTTGCGCTCCTAGCGATGCGGCTTTTGTTCGTCACTCAATACTTTACGCCGGAACCGATAACCAAGATTCGCTTCCTCGCTCGAGCGCTGGCCGCACGAGGACATAAAGTCACGGTGCTCACGAGTCTGCCGTGCTGGCCTTTAGGCAAAATTCATCCTGAATACAAAGGCGTTTACTACAAGACCGAGCAGATGGATGGCTTCGAGGTTATCCGTGTTCCTCAAATCCCGGACCATAGTTCCAGCGCGATTCGCCGCATCATCTACTATTTCTCATTTCCTTTTTTCGCAGCGCTTCGAATCCCGCTGATGGTTCCTCGTCGTTACGATGCCGCCTACTTCTATGGAGCGGCGATTCCAGTGCTGGGGCTCGCGCCATTCGTCAGAACATTTCTCGGAGCAAAATGCGTTTTCGATATCGTGGACTTGTGGCCTGAAAGTGTGGAAGCCACAGGCATGCTCCGCTCGCCGAAGTTATTGAAGATGGTTCGCGCCCTTTCGACTTTCCTTTATCAACGGGCGGATTTTCTTACGACAGCCACAAAGGGGTTTAAGCAACGACTTGAGTGGCGCGGTCTGCGTCCGGAAAAGATGAGAGCCGCCAATTGCATTGCCAACCTGGAGGAATCACATCCCGCTCCGGTTTATTCAAATACAACCGGGCCATTTGTTCTCGCCTACACCGGTGGGATTGGACCCCCTCAGGAATTGATGGTGCTGATTGAAGCGGCGCGCATTCTTCGCGCAAGTTCCAATCTCAAGTTTCGTTTCGTCATTGCCGGTTCTGGTATTGACCTTCCGAAATTGGTTGAGCGCGCGCGCGAGTTGAAGCTGGATCATATCGAGTTTCTCGGACAATTGCCGCCCGATCAAATGACTCCCATTTACGATTCTGCCGATGCGCTGCTTGTCCATCTCAAGCCGGATTGTCTCTCCACCGTTTCCATTCCTTCGAAAACCTATTTTTACATGGCGGCGGGCAAACCGATCATCATGGGTGTCGATGGCGAAGCGGGCGAATTTGTGGAGGAAATTGGCTGCGGATTCAGGTGCAAGGCAGGTGACGCCCACGCGTTGGCTGATTCCATTTTGAAACTGGCCGAATTGCCGCTGGAGGAACGGAAACAAATTGGGCTTCGAGGGAGGAAGGCTTTTGACGAGCGGTTTTCCAGCGCCAGCCAGATTGCGCTCTGGGAAAATATTTTTCGGGAAATTTCTGCCCGCTAACAGCGTTCCCACCAAACAAAAACGGGGAAACCAGCCTGGGCCGGTTTCCCCGTGTGAGTTGGAAAACGATTACGGAGTTTTGATCAGTCGATAGAACTGAGTTTTAGTTCCGCTATCGATTGGAATCGTGACGGTGCTCACGCCGTTGTTTGTGACCGGCGCGGTTGAGACCGTAGTCCAATTCACCCCTGGGCCCGCAATTACGGGGCTGCTTTGCAGCACGAAACCAGTGGCCGAGGCAGACCATGAGATTTCGATGTTGTTACCATTTTTGGTGGCGGTGATGCTCGGTTCCTGGGTCGGTTCAAGAGCGTCCGGACCAGCTGCGAGGTGAGCCTGAATTTCGCTCGGGAGGAGTGCTCCATCCCAAATACGGAACTCGTTGTATTTGCCATTGAAGATCTGGTCGGGCCATTGCGAACGACCGAGCCAGTTGTTCACATCTTCAATCGTGGTGATATCAATGGGTGCTGGCCCAATTGCCACCTGCACGCCGTTGCTATACATCGTCGCCACGTTGGCACTGTGGTTATACACCACAGCGAGGTAAACCTGCGAACCCGTGCCGAGCGGGGTCGGTCCAAAGATCGGTGCGGGTTCCGAACCGGTCAGAGGATCGCGCACAGAGAACTCGAGATTGTTTGGTCCCGCAGGCGTCATGAACAGGTAATTCCCATTCCCGTTGCTGAGGTCTTCACCGCCGGCAGAAGTGCCGAAGTCAAAGATGCGCTGCCACGAGCCGGAGCCGTTATACGTCACCCATGCTTCTACCGTAATGTTGCTCATCACGCTGATGATCCCGTTCGGGAGGTCTACATAACCGGCGATGGTAGCCGGATCAGCACTCGAGCTTGTGCCACCAGGCAGAGTGAGTTGCGTGCCATCGAGCGTTGCGCCCTGACCGAGAATTTGCCCATCGGCTGAGCCAACTGAATCCTTCACCGTTGTGCTGCCGGGAGCATCGCTGAAGCCGTAACGATGAACCAATGTTGCGGGCGAACCCGGAACCGCCTGCACCGACACTGAAAGGGTGTTGGTCTTGCCATTGAAGCTCGCCGTCAAGGTTGTGGTTCCAACCCCGGTAGCGGTGATCACACCATTTGAACTGATGGTAGCGATGTTTGGATTGGCAGAGCTGAATTGTGCGCCCTCCAGCGTTGTGACATTCACGTTATTAAGATTCTCGAACGTGGCTGAAAGCACCGAACGGACTGGCATGCCGCCGAAGAGCACCTCATTCGTCCCAATTGTTAGTGCCACAGAGTTCAGTGTTCCTGCATTGGTCACGACGTTGTCCGGACCGCTTGCGGCGTTGAGCGCCACCTGCAAGGGAGTGATCGGGCCGTTATAAATCCGGAACTCATCAATCGCGCCATTAAAATAGGGATCGTTGAACTGCGAGCGGCCGAGCCAGTCATTGAAAGTCGTTCCAATATCGCGCGGGGTGATGGTCATGTTGGTGTTCACACCTACGAGAGCGCCATTAACGTACAATTTCCCGATATGGTAGGTAATGTCGGTGGTCCAAACGATATGAGCCTTTTCACCGACAGCGGGACGTCCACCAGGCCATCGCAAAATATTTTCGCCCATGCCCGATGCCGCATAAGTTCCGCGGAGGACTCCGTCCCCATCCGGGAGGGAGAAGAAGAAGAAGGTGGTGCCGCCGCCTTGCTGGCCGGGGCCGTTTACGCTGTTACCAAAATCCCAAATGCGCGCCCACCTGGCACTACCGTTATCGGTCACCCAAGCCTCGAACGTGACCGAGTCATAATTGGTGAGCATATCCGGCGGGAATTCCACGTAGGAATCAATGCCATCGAGCACCACCTGGCCATCCGAGAGAGAAGCCGCGCCGAGCAGCATGCCATCGGCATCGCCGACCAGATCGGTGGCGTCATCGGTGAAGCTGTAGCGGTGTTCCAATTCAGTTGGTTTATCACTGCTCACGTTGATCGTTTGAGTGGCGGTCTTACCGTTGAAACTCACCGTCAAAGCGGTGGAACCCGGGGCAACGGCAACGACGTTTCCATTTGTATCCACTGTGAAAACATTTGTATTTCCACTGGTGTAAGTCACACCGGAAACACCGGCGAGCTTGACTCCCTGGATATTGGCAAAGTCAGCCGTGGCAACGGCCGTGGCTGTTCCGCCGCGAGGGAGTGGGTTCTTCACTGCAATATTAATCGTCGAAATGGCACCCGGATCGAGCGAAACCGTATCGGGCCCGCCGACCTGGCTTCCGGCCACTTCAATCGCGCTCAGGGGATGATTGAAAATGCGGAATTCATCAATCGTGCCGCTGTACCATGCATCCGGTTCATAGAGCGATTGGCCGAGCCAGGAATGCACATTGGCGATGTTCGTCAGGTTATAAAAGTCGCCGAGATCATTGCGTGAGGCAGCGAGTACGCCATTCGTATAAAGCCCCATAAAATGATTTGGGATATCATAAACGCAGGTGATGTGAATGGGTCCCTGGAAATCAAGCACCCCTGGCTGAGTAACCACGGATTCATGATTAAACCCAGGGTCCGTATCCGCAAAACTCATTCGGTAATCATTGTTGCCCGAATGC
>JBQCGE010000517.1:0-11358 GCA_051955955.1 Verrucomicrobiota bacterium | reverse complement strand
GGAGCGCACGGACGCAGTTACCACAATGGCTCAACCGATCAGCGACCGGACGCGGTTCGCTACGGGTTCAACGTGCAGGAACAATGGGAACGCGCATTGCGCGAAGATCCGCGGTTCATATTCGTAACCGGTTGGAATGAGTGGATTGCGGGGCGTTTTGCCGAGTTCAACGGGGTAAAACTGCCAGTGATGTTCGTGGATCAGTTCGACCAGGAACACAGTCGTGACATCGAGCCCATGCGCGGAGGCCACGGAGATGATTACTACTGGCAAATGGTAGGTTACATTCGGAAATATAAAGGAGCGCGTCCACTCCAGCACTCTCAATCGAAACCGATAAGCATCGATGGAATGTTCGAAGATTGGAAGGAGGTCGCCCCCGAGTTCGCAGATACCATTGGAGATCCAGTGCAGCGCCAAAATCGTGGGTGGAATCCAACTGTCCTTTATCAAAATCATTCCGGACGTAACGACATCATTGAAGCCAGGTTTAGTTTTGATAAAAAGCATGCCTATTTTTACGCACGCACTCGCGATCCCTTAACCTCCAGCACCGACACCAATTGGATGTCGTTGCTCCTCGATATCGATGCTGATGCATCCACTGGCTGGCTCGGCTACGACTACATCGTTAATTATCCTGAAACCGGTTCAATCTCGCGCCACTCCGGGAAAAAAGGCGCATTCCAATGGAGTAAAATCGATCCGTCAGACTTGAAACTGCTTTCAAAAGGAAATGAATTAGAGCTTTCAATTCCCTGGAAAGCGCTCGGAAGCTCAAAGCCAGTCACGCTCGATTTCAAATGGGCCGACAATTGCCTTTACTCAGGCGATTGGACCGATTTTACCTTGAACGGCGACACCGCGCCGAATGATCGTTACAATTATAGGGCGATTGTCCAATAAAGCGTCAATGACGTTTACCCGTTCTCGAAATCAGGTTTTAGGTGGGTTGGAACGCTCAACTATTCGTTGATGCCCCAAGGCTCTGGTCGCGAGCCATATGAGGATTTTAATTGAGATAATATTTCCGGTTGGCTCAATGACTTCTCGTTTGGGAGATCAAGCACGCTTGCATAAAGTGCAAGGTTTGCCGCGGATCCAATGTCGGGGGGAATAGAAAGCTCGTTCAAGGATGCACCTCGTGATCGAGTTAGAAACACCAGGCCAGCATCCTTTTGGTTCCGGCCTTTGCTCCAAGTGGTTATCCACAAAAGAACATGAATTGGGAGTCTTTCAAGAGAGCTCATGGCGACGAACATAACGTCACAACTGGCTGCAAGCTCCAACGCTTCTTTTCCAAATTCAAAATGATAGAGTTCATCAAACGCCCATTGATCTTGATGAATCTCAGTCTCCTTCAATGGACCTGCAAGCAGGCGTCCAATCGTTGCCTGGGCAGCGGTTGCGGCCAACGCCGTGTCGTGCAGCAGTACGAGGCTGAACGGTGGCAATTGTGGATCAAACGCAGAAAAATTCCGAAAAACAGGTGCGAGCGCGGTATTCATTCCAAAGTTGCAGGTTGAGTTTATTCGTTTGCTCTCGTTGCGTGTGCTATGCCGCAATGAATGCTTTGCTTGAGGTTGTATTCAAGTTTGAGCCGAGTGGTGGAGGTGGGGGAGTCATTTCTGCAAGCGCCTCGGTGAACGCACTTAAGTCTTTGATCACATCACCAACCAGGCAATCTATGAGTGCTGCGCGGTGTTGCGGAAACCGCTTGGCAAACTTGGGAAAACTAAAATTTGGATCATAAAACGCGTGAATCAGCCGCCGGACCACATCAACACCTTTCAACAGGGCTGGTTCAAATTTTCCCAACTCAGCCGCTGAAACATTCCCTTTCTTTAAGCATGCATCGATGCAACCGGCCGCCATGTCCGCCGAACCCAGCGCGAGGTAGAGGCCAGAAGAATAAATTGGATCGAGAAATGCCCGTGCATCGCCGATCATCACCCAACCATTCCCACAAGTTTGCCGGTTTATGTAGGCCAGGTGCTTTGCGCCTCGGACAGGTCCCACGCGCCTCGCGGCGGAAAGTCTGGCGCTAAGCGGCCCGCAACGGGCGACTTCTCGGGCGTAAGCCACTTCCATATCATCGGATTGGGAAAAGACATATTCCGGATCGGCCACGAGTCCCACGCTTACAATGTCGTCGGGAAGCGGAATGTACCAGAACCAACCACCTCCCGGGACGAGAAACATGGTTGTCTCTCCCGCATCGATGCCCGGAAGTCGCGCTCCACCCTGGAAATAACTCCAAATGGAGGCTTTCCGTAATTCAGGAAGGGGACTGCGCAGACCAAGTTGTCGTCCAATCACACATGCTCGCCCCGAAGCATCCACAACCACTTTTGCCAAAACCTCCGAACGGGAACCATCCGCCTCCACGATCTTAACTCCGACTGCCTGCTCATTTTCGAACAACACCTGATCAATAGCCGTTTGTTCGTGCACCTCGACGCCATGGGCGCGGGCATGATTCAGCATCATGCAATCGAATTGACTCCGCTCGACCTGCCAGGTGCGCGCGCCATCGCCCTTTATCGTTTCAGAGAAATAAAAGGGCACGGACTCCTTGCCCGAGGCGGAAACAAACCGAACGCTATGCTTCACAGGGAAACCAGCATTGCGCAGGTGGGGCAACAGGCCCAAACGTTCAAAAATTCCGTGGGTATGCGGAATGAGCGACTCACCAATGTGATATCGGGGAAATTTTGCCTGCTCGAAAATCGTACACCGATGTCCGGCACGCGCAAGGAACGTTGCGAGGGCGGCACCCCCGGGGCCGCCCCCAATAACCGCCACGTCCACCGTCTTACCGTTGTTAGAAGAGTTTGTTTTCATAAGCCTTTCCTTGTCGGAACCAGATACTGTGGTGCTGATCTGCGGAATGACATTCTCATTAATACGCATGCGTAACGCCCCCGCGTTGACTCAGGTCAAGCAACCGCCCTTTCCTCTTTCAGAATGTTAGCTCAATGCAGCTGATAAATTCCGGAACTGCTTACGAATCCGATTGGAGGCGATTGCCTTGCTTTTCAGCTGGTGAAGCGGAGAGATCTGAATGCATTCCGAATCCACCGACTATCTAAAACGATGGAAGGAGGCTATGCTCGAATGAGTTGGTGCAGAACTCTGCCGGTGTGCGACTAAGCAGCGTTACCCGTTGAAAGAGAGAATCCGCGCCAAAACGAGGTGTAATTGCGATTTCAATTTGTGTCTAAATTATTTCTCGCATCACGGAAAGTTTCCGGTCTGACTCAGCCCCGTTCGACGGTTATCGAACTGGCGCTCCGCGATATGCGTCAGCTTTTCAACTCGATGGATCCTTCACCATTCAACGAGAAAGATCTCGACCACGACGCGGAGGAATTCATCGTGGGTTCAGCAGAGGAATTTCCTCCGGAAACATCGCTCACCTTGCGCATTCATTTAATCGAATGGCCTGCGGAAGATCCAACCGAATTGATCCGTTCTGGAATTCATAACTACTTCGCCTATCGCGAAAAGCTCAACCGCCAGGCTTTTCGCGCGTTGATGAAACGCGGAAGGGTCAGCCTGGGGATTGGATTGCTCTTTCTGATTACGTGTTTGCTGATCAGCAGATTTGTCATCGGCAGCAATGGTGGAACCTGGGCCGGGGTTGCGCGCGAAAGCCTGACGATCGCTGGATGGGTTGCGATGTGGCGTCCGATGGAATTGTATCTTTACGATTGGTGGCCACTGCGACGGCGGGGCCGAATTTATTCGAAATTAAGCAGCATGCCTGTGGAAATTATCCACAATCGTTAATTTCATGTGGAGTTAATCAAATACTACAGCGGAAGTTCCTATCTATCGGGAATTTCCATCCAGGGAGGCACAATGGAACCTGCTGGAACTCTCTCGGCGAGGCAGAGTCCGCGTGCTATTTTCTTCATGAGGGAAACTTAATGTAAAGCGGATGACAGCCAAATCAGTTCACAACAGCCCAGTCGCCGCGTACCAACTGCCCGCTGATGCAGCGATAAAAACGTTCGGGACCGACGCACGGAATGGGCTAAATGAAAACGAGGCTCGCGCGCGGTTGGAACAATTTGGGCGAAATGAGCTTACGGTCGAAAAACCGGTGCCTGCCTGGAAAAAGTTCCTTGGGCAGTTCAAGGACGTACTGGTCATTTTGCTTCTGATCGCGACAGCGATATCGACAGCGCTGTGGGTTGTTGAGCGGGATTCAGCACTTCCATACGAGGCATTTGCCATTCTGGCTGTGGTTGTCCTGAACGCCGTCATGGGCTACATCCAGGAATCACGAGCGGAATCGGCCTTGGGTGCATTGCGTCAGATTTCCGCTGCACACGCCACCGTCTTGCGCGATGGCGAAAGACGCACGATTCCCGCAATCGAGATCGTGCCCGGCGATATCATTGTTATTGAAGAGGGAGATACCGTGCCTGCTGATGCGCGCTTAATTCACTCCGCCGCGTTGCAAACAGCGGAAGCCGCCCTCACCGGCGAGAGCCTGCCGGTTTCCAAAGAGGCAACACACATATCCAAAGAAGCCGGTTTGGGTGACCAAACAAATATGATTTTCAGTGGCACCACCGTGAACTATGGACGGGGCAAAGCCGTGGTCACCGCCACCGGCATGCAAACGGAGATGGGCCGAATTGCAAGCCTGCTGAAAGAAGCGCCCGCCGAGGTAACACCTCTACAAAAAGAACTGAGCCGCGTTGGGAAACGCCTTGGGACCGTCGTCATTCTCATTGCAGTGCTGATGATCGTAACCATTGTGCTCGTTAAAAACGTCCGGGGGTTACCAGCCTTTTTTGATGTGCTTATTCTTGGGGTTGCACTTGCAGTCGCAGCAGTGCCCGAAGGATTGCCGGCCGTGGTAACAGCAGTGCTTGCACTCGGAGTGCAGCGCATGGCCAAGCGAAATGCCATCGTGCGGCATCTTGCAGCAGTTGAAACGCTCGGTTCAGCAAATGTTATTGGCTCAGACAAAACCGGTACGCTCACAAAAAACGAAATGACTGTTCGGGCGGTAATTACGGCGAGCGGAAGAGTAAATCTGACTGGCACTGGCTACACTCCCGATGGCGATGTTCAGGTAGAGGGAGGGGCGCCGCTGGAAGGCGACCTTCGGAGCGAAGTCCGACGCGCGTTAACAGTTGCAGACCGTGCGAATAACGCCGTGCTGCAACAGCGCGAAGGACGTTGGTTTGTGCAGGGCGATCCCACTGAAGGCGCGCTCATCGTGGCAGCACTCAAAGCCGGCCTGACACGGGAAAGCCTGGGGGCCCGTTTTGATAGGATCGGCGAAGTTCCGTTCTCCTCTGAACGAAAGCTCATGAGCACGGTGCATACCGACGCCGAGCGACAGGAGAACTTGCTCGTGTTCACCAAAGGAGCACCAGATGTCTTAATTGCCCGCTGTTCCCACGAATTTATAGGGGATTCGAGACACAGTTTGGACGATGAGCGTCGCGCTGAGATCCTGAGACTGAACGATGAGCTTGCCGGTGAAGCGCTTCGCACTTTGGCGGTAGCCGCTCGTGAGCTGCCCGCCGCTACACTTGAGAACACGCAAGTGGACGAGGATCTCGAGCAGGAACTCGTTTTTATTGGTCTTGTTGGAATGATCGATCCGGCCCGGAGTGAAGCGAAAGAGGCCGTAGCTCGTGCACGACTTGCCGGCATCCGTCCCATCATGATCACAGGTGACCATCCAAAAACCGCTGCCGTTATCGCGGCTGAACTCAATATCACTCCGGATGGGCGTGTGGTTACAGGCGCCGACCTGGCGAAAATGTCGGACCAGGAACTGGCCCGTATTGTTCAGGAAGTTTCAGTTTATGCCCGAGTGAATCCCGAACACAAACTCCGAATCGTGAAAGCCCTTCAAGGGCACGGTGAGATTGTTGCTATGACAGGTGATGGGGTTAACGACGCACCAGCTCTAAAGACCGCCGATATCGGGGTCGCCATGGGTATCACAGGGACGGACGTGTCGAAGCAAGCCGCCGACCTCGTGCTGACGGACGACAATTTTGCGACGATAGTTACTGCGGTGGAAGAAGGACGTGCGATCTTCTCAAATATTCGCAAATTCCTGCGGTACTTGCTCTCGTCTAATATCGGCGAGGTTATGACCATGTTTTTCGGGGTAGTGTTTGCAAAGTTCATTGGACTTCACACCGATGATAACGACTTACTCCTGCCGTTGCTCGCGACGCAGATCCTATTCATCAATCTTGTTACCGATGGCGCGCCTGCCCTGGCCCTTGGAATAGATCCAGCAGAAGACGGACAGATGAATCGCCCGCCCCGACCTCGCTCTGAGGGAGTGATTACACGCAAGATGTGGCGGGGCATAATTCTTGTAGGCTTTATTATGGCCACTGGAACATTGCTGATCCTGGATGCCTCCTTTCCTGGAGGATTCATTGAAGGATCGGGGAGCCTTCGTTACGCGCAGACAATGGCCTTCACGACCCTGATGCTCTTTCAACTATTCAATGTCCTGAACGCCCGAAGTGATGAAACAAGTGCTTTCCAGGGACTCTTTCAAAACAAGTGGCTCTGGGGTGCTATTGGCCTCTCCCTCGCCTTGCAATTAGCGGTTGTGTATCTCCCATTTCTTCAGCCGCCCTTCTCGACTGTAAGTCTTGGCTTCAGCGATTGGTTGCGCTGCATCCTGGTAGCGAGTTCCGTTCTCTGGCTTCGCGAGTTAAGTAAATTCATTGCGCGGAGACGCACTCATGCATCACCGAGACATTGATTCCGATCAAGACCGAACCCCTCAGAATTGCTATATTTGTAAAAGTGAGCGCCTGAATGCGGAGCATTCCTCAATGTAAGAGGTGAAAATCGATCATAAACTGTTCGACAGAAGGTCCCCGCGACGCGAACTTCTTTTTCATAGAGTCGGCGGGATTAAAAAGTGGAGGATAGAAATGAATACTGGTCCGCGTCATCCGAACAGACGAGAAAACTTCCACAAGCTCCGTTTTTCACATCGTTGAGGTCGCACTCAAGAAATAGGGTTTCAAAATCGCTGTGAAAAAAATCAGCATGAGCAAAGCAGCTGTCCCGGACTCGGAAGAACAGCGGTTTACCAGCTGGTCGGCTATGCTTTGGCGACGGCGAACGACTTTGATCGCAGCGTTTACGCTGCTGGCGATTTTGGCGCATCTCGTTTTGCGTTTCGCGCTTCACACCGATCAGCTCAGTTATCAGATACCGCTTTTCGCGGCACTTGGGCTTGGCGGCATTCCGCTTCTTCTTGGTTTGCTTCAAAACATTATGCACCGTGAATTCGGTTCGGATCTGCTTGCAGGAATCTCGATTGTCACGTCGGTCATTCTTGGCGAGTACCTCGCCGGTACAATTGTCGTACTGATGCTATCAGGTGGCGAGGCGCTGGAAAGTTACGCCCTGCGGAGTGCTTCCTCGGTTCTTCGCGCTCTGGCGAAACGAATGCCGTCGGTTGCACATCGCAAGACGGCTTCCGGCATTACTGATGTTTCACTGGAAGAGGTCATGGTGGGCGACACAATCGTTCTTTATCCCCATGATATCTGTCCTGCGGACGGCACGGTAATCGAGGGTAATGGTATGATGAATGAGGCTTTCCTTACGGGTGAACCCTTTGAGATTACAAAGGCCCCTGGTTCTTCCGTAATATCGGGTGCCATAAACGGCGAATCCGCATTGACGATCAGCGCAACGCGCCGGCCGATAGATTCGCGGTACGCCAAAATCATGGAGGTGATGCGCGCGTCCGAACAGAACCGGCCCAGGCTGCGGAGACTCGGAGATCAACTGGGGGCCATCTACACTCCGGTCGCAATGGTCATTGCAATTCTCGCCTGGCTCATCAGCGGTGAGGCTATTCGCTTCCTGGCGGTGGTTGTGATTGCAACCCCTTGTCCCTTACTCATCGCGATTCCCGTTGCAATCATCGGTTCCATCTCTTTGGCAGCCCGCCGCTCCATTATTATCAAAAATCCCGCGGTTCTTGAACAAATCTCCACCTGCCGGACTGCTATTTTCGATAAGACAGGAACACTGACTTATGGCGAACCGGCGTTGACCGAACAACTCATCGCGCCGGGTTTCGATCAAAAGGAGATTCTTACCCTTGCTGCCAGCCTGGAACTTTACTCGAAACACCCCCTGGCTCGCGCCATTCTTGCCGCGGCAAAGGCTGAAGCTCTTACCCTGGAACGCGCGTCCGAAGTAAGCGAACCGCCGGGGCAGGGGTTGCGCGGGACTGTAGCCGGGCACCAGGTGCGAATTACCAGTCGTGGCAAACTCGGTCAAGTCCCCGGGGCAGAACTCTTACCCCCAATTGGTGGTGGTTTGGAATGTATCGTCGTTATCGATGGCCAATACGCCGCGACCTATCGCTTGCGCGATGCGCCTCGATCGGAAGGCCAGTCCTTTATTCGGCACCTGGGGCCTAAACACCAGTTCCAGCGCATCATGATCCTTTCCGGAGATCGAGAATCGGAAGTGCGTTATCTCGCCGATGAAGTTGGCATCCGTGAGGTTTACGCCGAACAAAGCCCTGAACAGAAACTCGCTATCGTTCGTCAGGAAACGGCACGGGCTAAAACCCTCTATGTTGGGGATGGCATCAACGATGCCCCAGCCATGATGGCTGCGACAGTAGGAATGGCTGTGGGACAAAACAGCGATGTCACTGCCGAAGCGGCCGACGTGGTCGCAATGGAGAACTCGTTGAAAAAGGTCGATGAATTCATGCACATCAGCCGCCGGATGCGACGGATTGCGCTCCAGAGTGCTGTGGGTGGTATGGCCTTGAGTCTGGGCGGCATGTTGATAGCGGCTACAGGCAATTTGACCCCCGTGGCAGGTGCAATTGGTCAGGAAATTATAGATGTTCTCGCGGTCCTCAATGCATTGCGTGCGGCGTTTGCGCCGAAGGTCATCTCAGATGTCGAGGAATAGATTGGAGCGGATATATGGAGAACAAACAAAGAAGAAAAGTTGCGGAAGGAAAGAATCTGCATGTACGTCCTCACACCAAAAAGGGTGGAGTCTTAACTTCTTTCGACATTTTTCTCTGGGATCATTTGCATAGCTTTCATCTCGTCGGTGACGTGATTGACCGCCTGGCCAATCTGGGTTCACTCGTGGCTTACGCGAATGGGGGGATTCGCGACTGGAAACGGAGCGCAAAATGAAAGGATCTCTTAGGCTTGGTTCGTTCGCAGGAATTCACGTTTACGTGCATTGGACTTTTGCTCTGCTCCTGGGCTGGGTACTTTTGTCACATCTTGGCAGCGGGCACGGCTGGATGGAAGCATCGCGGGGTTTGGGATTCATTCTTGCTCTCTTTGGATGTGTATTGCTGCATGAGTTTGGACACGCGTTGACCGCGAAACACTATAAAATCCAAACGAGAGACATTACCTTGCTGCCTATCGGCGGTGTCGCGCGATTGGAACGTATTCCCGAAAAACCCACTCAGGAGCTCTGGGTGACACTGGCCGGCCCGGCGGTTAATGTCGTTATTGCTGGTACCATTTTCTTCGTTCTCCGTTTGATAACTCATGTGAACGAGTTTCTCCAAACGAGTCTTTTGGAAGGAAATTTTTGGGTCCAACTGATGTGGGTTAACCTCTTCATCGGTGCGTTCAATCTTCTTCCCGCATTTCCAATGGATGGTGGCCGGGTCCTTCGCGCATTGCTCTCGATAAAATTGGGACGAGCAAGGGCGACCAGGGTCGCAGCCAGCATCGGTCAGATCATGGCTATTCTCTTTGGGATAGCGGGATTTTTCGGCAACCCCATGCTCATTTTCATTGCTATTTTTGTTTATCTCGGCGCTGAGGCTGAGGCTCAGGCCGTGGCGAGCGCGTCCTTTCTTGACGGACTCGTGGTGAAGGACGCAATGATGACACGTTTTCGGGCTTTGGCGGTGGAAGATTCGTTGGAAACAGCCACCCGTGAATTGCTGGCTGGTTCGCAACAGGATTTTCCGGTTGTTGCTGCAGGGAATGTCACCGGTATCCTCCGCCGGAATGACCTCGTACAGGCCCTGTCTCAGGGCCAACGACAAGCGAGTGTCGGCGATGTGATGTGCCGCAAATGTGAGGTGGTTACTGCGTCCGATCCTCTTGAGCGAACGCTTGAACGCATGCACCAGGAAGGTTGCAGCACCTTGGCAGTGATTGAGAACGGGCAGCTTGTTGGACTGCTTACGTTGGAAAATATTGGCGAACTTGTAATGATCAAATCCGCCGCCTCGTAATCGGGCTGATTATGCCTCTCAGACCTGAGTTTTCACCTCAACATAGTAAAAGCTTCCGGGGGCAGATCGTTTCCAATTGCGATTGCTTGCGTCTACCCAGTGCATCGTTGAGATCTGCAACACCTCCAGAACTTCATGGTCCAAACCGCCTCGTCTTATCAAGAATTGGCAAGAAAACGACAAACTAGGTTTATTGTTATAGATCGCATGTGGGTAATACTGAGTTGTGGGTCCGGATGCTCACAGTTTGGAGTTGGTCGAGAACGTGCCGATCTTTCGCGCGTGCGAAATCTCTAAAACCTATTATGTGGGCGAAATGAACATTCTCGCGTTGCGAAATGTTAATCTGGAGTTATACCCGCACGAATTCGTGGTGCTGCTGGGGCCCTCCGGCAGCGGGAAGTCGACATTGTTAAATATCCTCGGAGGGCTGGATGTGCCTGGGTCAGGCACGGTGAATTTCCGCGATCACAATCTCTCTGTATTGGATGATGAGGCTCTCACACAATATCGGCGTGACCATGTTGGTTTTGTTTTCCAATTTTATAACCTCATACCGAGTTTAACAGCAGTCGAGAATGTTGCTCTTGTTGCCGATATTGCCCAAAACCCACTTAGTCCGATCGAATCGCTGAAACTGGTTGGCCTGGAGAATCGCTGCAATCATTTTCCCGCTCAACTCTCAGGTGGCGAGCAGCAAAGGGTCGCAGTGGCAAGGGCAATTGTAAAACGCCCGGAAATCCTTCTGTGTGACGAGCCCACAGGTGCTTTGGATGTGAAAACCGGGATCATTGTTCTCGAAGCAATTGAGCGCGTGAATCGGGAGCTTGGGACGACAACCATTGTGATCACGCATAACAGCGTAATCGCCGAAATGGCTGATCGGGTTCTCTCCCTTTCGGATGGTCAGATTGTTGGTGATAAGCCCAACATCAACAAACTCGCGGCATCCGCTTTGAGGTGGTGAATATGAGCACGCTCAAACGCAAACTTTGGCGTGACCTGTTTCAGGTTAAAACACAGGCCCTTGCTATCGCTTTGGTCATCGCATGTGGCGTGGCGTCAATGGTCATGTCATTGAGCACCGCGCGATC
>JBQCGE010000516.1:0-7324 GCA_051955955.1 Verrucomicrobiota bacterium | reverse complement strand
TTTCCGAATGTGCTCGTTACTTCGCATCAGGCATTTTTGACCCGTGAAGCTTTAAGTGAAATCGCGCGGGTAACGGCAGATAACATTTGCCGGCATTTTCGGTCAGAACCATTCATCGAAGGAAGCGGCCTTTGATCTCAGGAAATGCCTGAGGAGCTTGGTCAGATTTGGAGCGCAATCGAGCGCGGTTCAGCAGGAAGGGCAGTTCAGCCCCTGGTCAGGGCGACAAGAACGGCGAACCGGGTTAAATAATAACATGTAAGTCTGAGGTGCCCCGCTGACAGAGGAGGTGAGGGGGGCAGACAGTTAAAGCGGCCCAAATGGGCCGCTCTTCTTTTGAGTAAAAGCCCCGGGAGCACTAATCAGACTCTAGGTTCCCAACCGCGGCGGTATTCCCTTTTCCAAAGTTTCATTGCAGCACGGTTGTTTTTGACATGCCCATTTTTCGGATCGACCTCCAGCGTGCTGGAAGTCCGGTAAGCCATGTTTCCTAAATGACAAAGCATCGTGCTGATATGTCCTTCCGCAATCGGGGAATTCTGCTTCGTTCCATTTCGAATGGCATCGAAGAAATTTTCAATGTGAATTTGTTCGCCGCCAGGGCCGTTCTTCTCCTCGACCAGTTTCCCGCGCATGTCGAAAATCTTGTATCCGCCCCCGTGGTTTTCGAGAGTGCCATGTTCTCCATAGAAACTGACGAATGGCAGTCCTTCCTGGGAACGTGGATGTGCGCTGCTCGCATCCCATGATAATCCGCAGTTCCCAAAGTCGTACGCGGCAAGAGTGGTGTCAGGCGTTTCCCAATCATCCTTATACCAGTAGCGATTCCCCGAGCAGGAAACTTTTTGGGGAAGTCCTACGTTCAAGCCCCATCGCGCAAGGTCGATGGCATGAATGCCGTTGTTGCCAATCTCACCATTCCCCCAATGCCAAAACCAATGCCAGTTATAGTGGACGAGATTGTCCTTGTAGGGCCGTTCCGGGGCCGGTCCTTCCCAGAGCGAATAATTGAGCCGCTCGGGAATCGGAGCAGGCTTGCCAATGCCGATCGACCCGCGCTCGTTGTTGTACCAACCACGCGCAAAAAAGACTTTGCCAATCGCGCCGGATCGGAGCTTCTCGACCGCTTCGATCAGCACCGGCCAACTCCGGCGCTGATTTCCCATTTGGACGATTCGCTTGTTCGTGCGTGCTGCTTCGACCATCGTTTCGCCTTCCCACGGGTTATGGCTGCAAGGTTTCTCCACGTAAACGTGTTTCCCGGCGTTGCAGGCGAGGATTGTGGCGGGCGCATGCCAATGGTTGGGAGCAGCCACAAAAAGCGCGTCGAAATCGGTCATCTCAACCAATTTCCGGATATCCTCCACTCCTTTAGGCGTGGTTTTCTGCGCTTTGGCAGCAGTTTGAATTCCGCGCGCCATCCGCTCCTTGTCCACCTCGCAAATGTAAACCAATTCAGTATTGGGGATTTTCAGTCCGCTCCGGATCAAGTCCAGCCCGCGCTGACAACCCATCACCGCGATCCGCATCCGGTTGTTGGGACTTTCCGCGCGAGTGAAGGCTCCGGCTGCGCCATAGAATGCAAGAGCTGCGCCTGCTTTTGTGGTTTGTGAGAGAAATGAGCGTCGAGTTTGTTTTTCGTTCATGTATGCTTAAGCGGATTTGTAAAGTTTGGCGACATAATCACCGTAGCCATTGTATAAAAGCGTATTCACGCGGTTCCCCGTATCTACCACCCGCTCTGTAGCCTGGGACCATCGCGGATGCGGAACTTTTGGATTTACATTGGATTCGAATGGATACTCATCCGGCGCGAGCGTCTCCCAAAGAGTCGGTGGCTGCTTGGCAACGAACTCAATTTTAACAATCGATTTGATGCTCTTGTAACCATACTTCCATGGCACCACCATCCGGATGGGAGCGCCGTTCTGTTTTGGTAGCGGTTTGCCATACATTCCCGTTGTGACGAGCGTTAGTGGATTCATCGCTTCATCCATCCGGAGCCCTTCGGTGTAAGGCCACGGATAATCAGGAAGAGCCTTGAACCCGGGAGCCTGCTCCGGGCGCATAAAGGTGGTGAACTTCACGAATTTCGCTTCCGATTTCGGGCTCACCTTCTCGATTAATTTGGAAAGCGGAAAACCAGTCCATGGAATCACCAGCGACCACGCCTCCACACAACGAAATCGATAAACCCTCTCTTCCAGCGGGAACATAGAGACAATTTCATCAACCGAAAGCTTCATCGGTTTATCAATCAATCCGCTGATTTCAACATCCCAGGGCGAGGTGACGAAGTTATCCACCAGTTTGCGAACGCGGGTTTTAGTCGTGGAAAACTCGTAGAAGTTGTTATAGCCCTCCGCATACTCCTGATCACTGATGCGAAGTTTTGGATTAAACTCGGGATTGCGGGGATAAGGATAATGTCCGCCGGACGCGCTTGCCTTAGGGGAATTCGTCCCGGGTGCGCTGTTTTTAGCTTCATCGCTCAGGACCTTGTGTTCGGAGCAGCCAGCGAGCAGCCCGGCCATAATGCCTGCTCCGCTAAATCCCATTTCCTTCAAAAATTTGCGGCGATTTCGATAAACTTTTTCAGGGGTGGCCAGTTTCTCCGGAAGAAACCAGGAAGGGCGAATGATGATGTTCGGCATAAGCAAAAACAGATTTAAGCGTTGAGTGATACTGGACGTGAGCTACCACCAATTGAAATTTTTGTCGGGAGCCATTCCAATCCAGTTATCCATTTCCTTTGGGAACCGATAATTTTCCACATGCCCATCACCAAAGAGCATGTTTTCGTATCGCTTTCCTTTGTAATTATGCCAGACGCTCCGATTGTCGACAACACTCCGGTTCGCATGCCACGGCCAATCACCTTGGATGATTTTGGTGGATGGCCGGTCGGCCACTTCGGAATCCTTGATTGCTTTTGAAGGATCACTCCCTTTCGGAGCCTTGATATCTCCGGTTACCTTTTTCACGCGAAACGCATCACCGCCCCATTCCACGAGATAACTATTTCCCCAGCCTTGATAGCAGCTTTTGGCGGAAGGGTTCAGGCTGTCGCCTTTGTCCGCCGGACAATGGAATGTTTCAACGTTGCCGACATATTTATTTAGAGGCCGGTTGGTTTCAGCGGTTTTTCCGCCGTAACTGAAAGCGTTCCCTGAAGTGATTGCATTGCTCCAGTATTTTCCTCCTGTCGCGGCCCATCCGTCGTGAACCGGGTAGCTTCCTTCGTTGTCCCCCACGTACATATTGAATGCGAGACCGATTTGCTTTTCATTGTTCACGCATTTAATCGTGTTTGCTTTCGCTTTCGCCCGCGCAAGCCCTGGCATCAACATTCCCGCCAGGATGGCGATGATTGCTATGACGACCAGCAGTTCAATCAGAGTAAATGCGTTCGATGGACCAGGAAAGGGCGGGGGTACAATTGTTAACCGGGTTCTCATGGGACTGCGGGATTCTGCGCGTGCCAGACATCAGCGGCAATAGAAAACCTGCATTCACGTTATCGCAGTGTCCACCACTCCACCTTTGAAAAGCGCTGAATTCGTGGCACTTTCTCCGTGAAATCCGTGGAATTCGACAGAAGAAAATCGTTGCTTCAGCTCAAGCGGGAAAAGTTTAAGGATATGGCCTGGGACTTTCACCGCTTTCCAGCAGGATATTCGTTAAGGCATGTGCCGCTCGAGAAACTAACCGCGACCGATATTTGGATCCTGATCCGCCAATCAATTGGGTTGGACTACCTGATCGTGTTGGCCCTGGAGCATCTTGAACAAAACCCGCTCCTGAAAACCAAACACGCAGAGGGCGATTTACTCTCCGCAGTCCTCTGTGCGGATGCTCTTGTCTGGAAGCGCAATCCCCAATACCGCCAGCGTGTGACGAAAGTTTGGAGCAAAGCTTCGGTTAAAATCCTTCATCGCGCCACGCCCGAATTGCGAATGCTCCTGGGCGATTATCGATGGTTCTTGAAAGCAGAACAGTTCCTGCCCGCGGACTACTGAAGGAGCAGTCTTTAACTTCCTGCCGAGGACTGGCGGATCGCTCAATCCGGAGGTATTCCTCCTCGCTCAATTTCTCCGCTGGTTTAGCAGCGCCATATAGAGACTTTAACCGATGTCGTCCAGCCGCTCAATCTGAAGCATCACCGCCCGCTTATTTTCCGCCAGGTCCGTATCCCTTCGCTGGGGTTCCGTCCGGATTGATATGATCCGTGGCCCAAAGCACGCCGCGCGTGACAAGGTCGAGATACCGTGGATCACTCACCGTCTCGTTGTTATGACCGATTGTGGTGCTGAACACGCGGGTTTTCTTCGGGCCGTATAGGTTCGTCCAAACCACCACTGTCTCCGTCGATTTCTCACCGCCGTTTTTCTGTTTGAAAGTCTGTTTGCCTTTCGCGAGTGGGTGGGCGGAATCGAAGATGTGAATATTGTTATAAAGCTCCTCGTGAATCGTGGTCCAATTTTCCATTCCAGTAGTAATTGGGCTCTCCTTATCGACAAATGTAATCGCAATCGGAACCTGCGGCCCATGCGCGCTCGATTGGAGCCCAAGATATTCGAACCAGTATCCGTGCGGCGTGCCAGGTTCAACCGGATCATTCGGATTCCCAATCCGGTAGGAATGCATTGCGCAATGCAGATTCACCCCCGGCAAGCCATTCTTATGTGGAGCAAGGACGCCGAGAACCTTGTCCGGATCGGAAATATCCGCGCCGCATTCGTCATGAATCACCAGGTCGTAACCCTTCGCATAATCCGGGTTTCCGAGAATCGCGAGCGGTGGCTTGGTGGAGGAGTCAGCAGTGTGAATTTGATCCACCGTAATATTGGCGCGTTCCTCCAACCCCTTCTTCAGAATCCCCTGTTGGTTCGCGTAATCATGGCAGCAGCCACCCGTGATAAGCAGGACATGGATGGGTTTCGTTTCAGCAGAGTAGGTGAGGGTGGAACCAGCCACAACGATCGCAAGCGTGAGTAAGGCGCGTTTCATATTGGTTTAATAAACCTGTTTTGCATGGATGTTCCCTCTGACGCAAGCAGATTGCCATGAATTCACCTCGAGCCAAAATCAACTCAGCTCCATTCAAACGGGAAAAGCTGCTCGAAAGTTGACGGGCGAAAGGAATTACTTAAGCCTAAGCGCATGATCATTGCACCGTCACTACTGGCGGCGAATTTCAGCAAAATTGGTTTGGAAGTCCTGCGCGTTCAGCTTGCAAAAGCGGACTGGCTACACCTTGACATCATGGACGGGCATTTCGTGCCCAACATTTCCTTCGGCCCGGAAGTCGTGAAGGTAGCGCGTTCCCATTCCCGAATGTTTTTCGATGTGCACCTGATGTGTTCCAAACCGGAAATTTTACTGGAACCGTTCGCCCGCGCAGGAGCCGATTCCATGACCGTGCATGTGGAATTAGGCGCGCAAGTGGATCCATTGATCTGGCGAATTCGCGCTCTAGGCAAGAAAGTTGGGCTCTCGATTAATCCTCCCACCCCCATCAGCGCCGTGGAGCCATTCCTTGATAATATCGATCTGCTCCTCATCATGACCGTTAATCCCGGTTTCGGCGGACAATCGTTTATTGAAGAGATGATTCCAAAAGTTCAACAAGCCCGCGCCTGGCGTGAGGAAAGGGGATTGGATTTCATCATTGAAGTCGATGGAGGGATCAATTTCCAAACAGCCGCCGAATGTGCCGCGGCGGGAGCAGACGCCTTTGTGAGCGGGACGGGTTTATTCGGAAAAAGAAATTTAAAAGCAGCCGTGCGGAATATGCGCGAACTCACCGAAGCCGCCGCAAAAAATCAGGGACTTCCCCGAGCAACGAACATTCAGGCTTCAGGCACTATCAAAACCAAATAGAAATGAGCGAAATCAAGTTCGGGACGGATGGGTGGCGAGCGGTGATCGCGGAGGATTTTACCTTCGCCAATCTGGATCGTGTGGCGCAGGCAACGGCTGATTACTGGAAAGCAAACCCAAAACCGGATACCGAAGCCAAAGCTGTGGTCGGTTATGATCGGCGCTTTTTATCCGACCAATTTGCCAAACGCACCGCGGAGATTTTGGCAGCAAATGGCTTCACCGTTATTCTGACCAGCGAACCGACGCCGACCCCCGCAGTCTCCTACACCGTGAAGAAGGAGAAGGCGATTGGCGGCGTGATGATCACCGCGAGTCACAATCCCCCCATCTTCAATGGATTCAAATTGAAGGCATGGTTTGGCGGTTCGGCTGATCCGGAAATCTGTAACGGCGTGGAGAAGCTACTAAACAAGAGTGACGTGCGCGCGATCCCTCTTGAGCAGGGCCTGAAAGAAAAGCGTATCTTCATCAAAAATATTCGACCGGCCTATTACAATGCCATTAAGCGCCTTGTTGATTTTCCAGCGATCGCCTCATCCGGTCTGCGCTTTGCCCATGAAGCTTTGTATGGCGTCGGCGCTGGCTGTTTCGATGTCCTCCTTGCTGGAACTTCCTGTAAGGTCACGACTCTCAATGGCGAGCACGACCCCATGTTCGGCGGGATCAACCCGGAACCGATTGCAAAAAATTACACTAAAACTGTCGCCTACCTGAAAAAACATCCTCACGATTTGTGCCTCGTTACTGACGGCGATGCGGACCGGGTGGGCGGCATGGATGGCCGTGGCAATGCTCTAACAACCCATAATTTGATTTGTCTCTTGCTGGAGCATTTTATCAAAAATCGAAAGGGCAAAGGTCGCGTTGTCAAAGCACTCACAACCACTTCAATGGTGGACAAAATCTGTGCGGCCCACAACCTTCCCATGACTGAGACCGGCGTTGGTTTCAAATACATTTGCGCCGAGATGTTGAAGGGTGGGGTTTTGCTTGGGTTCGAGGAGAGCGGCGGGATCGGCTATCCAGGCCACGTTCCCGAACGGGACGGAATTTTATCCGGCCTGATGCTCCTGGAGATGCTCGCTTATGCGAAGAAGCCTTTGCCCAAACTGCTCGAACGGTTGGAGAAGGAATACGGGCCACATCGTTATGCTCGCATTGATGCGCATTTTCCTTTGGAGAAGCGCGCGGCTTTGATGGATTACTGCAAGGCGAACCCGCCAGCGAAGTTGTTGAACTCCCCATTGAAAGATGTGAAGAGCTTCGATGGCGTGAAATTCATCGCCGAGGATGGAAGCTGGTTAATGCTGCGCGGCTCGGGCACCGAACCGATCCTTCGCATTTACGCCGAAGCTAAATCGGATGCGGACGCGGCAAAGTTGTTGGAACTCGGCCAAAAATTAACGCGGAAAGTTTAACATTTTTGCGCTTTATGTCG
>JBQCGE010000515.1:0-2646 GCA_051955955.1 Verrucomicrobiota bacterium | reverse complement strand
GGATGATTGATCTTTGTTTTGAAGCATTTGAAGGGCTTCCAAATCCCCCGCCCCGCAACAAAGGACCAACTCGGAAAGAGCAATGTATTGATCCGCAACTGCACGGTAATAACTGCGCCTGCTCTGGATTAGGATTTGCCTCGCCTCCAAAACCTCCGGCAAAGTCACCCGGTTCGCCCGCCAGGCAGCCTCTACTCCGCTCAATGCCAATTCACTGCGGGGAATGATCTCATCCCGATAGAGCAAGGCTTCACGCCTGGCGTTATCAATTTTTGAAATCATGTGATGCAATTCTTCACGTGCCTGGTGGGAATAATCCTCAATCAAACTTTCCACTTCGTTCACCCGCGCTTTTTCTCGATTGTGCGCCGCTCGATATTTATCTCGATTGAGCCATGGCAATTTCATTTTCATCAGCACCATTGCGGATCGCCCTTCCCCGGTTCTGCTGTAATTACGCCCTTCCAGTTCAACTGCGAGGTCAGGACGTTTCTCGAGTCGCACAGCCGCCTCGACAGCGCGCGCTTTATCCAACTGTTTTTTCAAAGCTTTAAGTTTCGGTTCAAACCGCAATGCGAAATCAATGAGGCGTTCGTTCAGGTATAACGGCTCTGCCACCTGTGGCAGCGCCATTGACTCCCAGGCGGCGAACATGTTCCGGTTCAAAATCCGATTTACCGCCGCGTAAGCATCCATG
Source organism: Verrucomicrobiota bacterium (assembly GCA_051955955.1). Taxonomy (GTDB): domain Bacteria; phylum Verrucomicrobiota; class Verrucomicrobiia; order Limisphaerales; family SXQI01; genus DASVNK01. The sequence goes on along the minus strand of JBQCGE010000515.1, from coordinate 1,949 downwards.
CGCGCGTTTTCTTCTGTCGCGACCTGCTGCCGAAAACGTGAACGCTCGTTTTGCGCCCGCAGTAAATCCAACTGGCCCGCCTCGCTGGCGCGATATCGCTCTTCCACAGTCCGTGCAAAGGTTTCGATCCATGCTGCCTCCTCTTTGATCAATGCGAGATTTTCATCGCGATAAGCAGCCTCGTAGAGAGCCGCAGCCAGATTTTTTTTCAACATCTGAAATTCGTAATCGAGACCGGCTTCCTCGAAGGGAATCTCCGCTTCTGCCGCCCTTCTCAAAGCTTTTTCCTTCCCGAAAATTGGCAGTGCCTGTTCCACGCCATAGAGGATATCGCCATCCTCCGCTCGCATGGCCCGCTCCGCTGCCATGCCGCCGGCAAACACTTCCGGATCGCGCCAGATAGGGACGGCGAGCGCATTCTGTTCAGCCGCATTCACCCGGGCTCGCGCAGCCCAAAGCGCCGCGTTATTCGTGCGCGCTTCGTCCGCCAATTCGTTAATCCGGTCGGTGGTAAGCACCGGCGGCGAATTGGTTTGCCCCCATATTCCCGTTAGCGTGCCGAACATGAGCGCAGCACCCATAATGATTCGTTTCATAAATGCGTGGTTCCGTTTATTTGGAACCTGTTGAAAGCCGCCGCGGGATTCCATCCAACACGAGGGACTGGGAGGGCGGGTTTGGGGGGCGGTTTACAGCCTATTTCTGCTGAGTTAATCGCACGGGGAGTGCATTAATGACACTCTGATTTGTCCTCGAATCAACTCTCCCGGCGAACAGACCGGAGGTTCATTCGGAGCGGCCCCGAAAACACCGCGATAGGATTGAATGGCTTTCAACAGATTCCCAGGCGCGAATACGCCAGTGAGTTCTGTTGGTCATCTCAAATGAGGTAGGAACAGTACCGTTCGAAGAGTGGCACTGAATTGCTAGGACGAATGGAGGTTTCGCCTCCAGAAAGAATAACTTGCGGCTTGGAAAGCATCCTGATTTCAAGCGTCGGGCTGCTTTCAATCAAAGAATCAAACGAGCCAGCCGACCGCACCGCTGGCACAGAAGTGACTGGAGTAGGATTGGGGATACCGCTGCGTTCCACGCAGCATTGGCAAACGGAGCACAAGGCGGCCGAATCGCCCTTCGTGCAATTCGCAACCGATTTGATGCCGCCCACGAAATCAACGGAACGGGATAAAAACGAGGAGCTCTGGCTCGCGGGAAGCAGAGCCAGCATCAAGGCGAATAAAATACCCCAAACGCTCCTCATACAAATCTTATCGGTTATTTCGACTGCTTCTTCTCTTCTTTTTCAATCTTTTTGATGTATTTGGCGGGGTCTTTTTTGAAATCCTTTAAGCAGGATTTGCAGCAGAGTTTAATCTCACGTCCTTCATGCGTGAACACATAAGGATCGCCCATATCGCCGCCCAACATTTCATCTGAAACGGCACAGGTCTACAAAGTATAAGGCTTGACCTTTGCTTTTCCTTGCGCCTTTGAGTCGGCTTTATCCGCCGCGAAAACGGCTGCCGGCCCGGCCAAATACACAACGCTAAGTGAAAGTGCTATGAATGCTTTAATCCGTTTCATGCCATGCAATATATCCATCCGGGACAAGAAGTCATGTAAAAACAAGCCGCGGTAAGGGTGAGTTTGAAACGAAACTGGAGAAGAAGAAACGTGCCAGTTTGCGAGTTTTGTGTTTGTTATCCGTAAGAATGACAATCGTCAAACTCGCTCGAAATGCGATGGCCACCCGCTTTGAATTAATCCTGCCGGGGAACGATCCGATTTCACTTCGAGCGGCCGGGGAGGAAGCACTGGATGAAATAGGACGAATCGAATCACTCCTCAGCGCTTATCTTCCCATGAGCGAAATCTCGCGAATCAATGCTGAAGGGTCAATGAACCCGGTACGGGTTTCCCCGATGGTGTTCGATTTGCTCGTTCGTGCC
>JBQCGE010000514.1:0-2858 GCA_051955955.1 Verrucomicrobiota bacterium | reverse complement strand
TGCTGGCCTGGGAGTTCGCGGGGATTGCCTTCGAGGAGGATTTTGCCGCGCGAGAGAAAGAGGACGCGGTCACAGACAGCTTCGACTTCATACATGTTGTGGGAGGTCCAGAGCACGCCGACCGAATCGCGCGAAACGAATTCGCGGATTTTGTGTCGGATATCGGAAGCCGTTGCAGGATCGAGCGAAGCAGTCGGTTCATCGAGCAGGAGGAGGTGCGGCTGGTTCAACATCGATTTGGCGAGGGCGACGCGGGTTTGTTCGCCGGAGGAGAGAAGGCCGCATTTGGTTTTACGGAAGGGAGCGAGATCGAACTGCTCGATCAACTGATCAATTCGTGTCGAAAGGTGCTCGACGCCGTAGATCATTCCGAAAATTCTGAGGTTTTGAGTGACCGTGAGATTTCCCGGGAGTGGAGCGTAAACAGCGGCGAAATTGGTGCGGGAGAGCGCGCGGGAACGATCTTCACGGAGCGGAATGCCTTCGATATGGATGGAGCCGGAATCGGGCTGGAGAACGCCGAGGACCATATTGATGCTGGTCGTTTTACCCGCGCCGTTGGGGCCGAGCAGGCCGAGGATTTCACCGCGATTGACAGCAAAGGTGAGATTCTCGACGGCTACTTTGGTTCCGTAGGTTTTTCGCAAATTGGCACCGTTTAATACTGGCGCATCCATCCCTGGCGGGAGAACTGTGCTGTAATTTGGGAGGTGAAGCAATAGCGGGCGAGAGTTGGAGAAAGAAGGAGAAGGAGTGGGAGAGTGAATGATCAAGAATGCTTCCAGTTTTGGATTACCCGCCTAGAATAATGTTTAACAAGCAGGAGGATTTTGCCATTCAGACCACGGGTATTACCAGGCATCGCCGAAGGGGGAAAAGCCTTGACCAGTATCAAGACGCCCGATCCCAGGAAGGACGATGATACTGACGCGGGGAGGAATGGAACAGAACTCCCAAAGCAGAAACGAAAACAACGAATCGATATGAAGCAAACCCGACGAAAACTAGGTTCATTACTGGCCGCCATCGTAGCGACGGCGGCACTCCAATTGCCGGTGAATGCAGCTGATGCGGAAATCAAGGCCCCACAGGGACCGAAACCCGCTGACCCGTCGATTGTCGGAGAGGAAGTGGCGGTGCTGACCTCGGCACCGAATGTGCCGCCGCCGATTAAGCGGACGCACAATACGAAGGTGATCGTGAACCTTGAAGTTTCTGAAGTGACAAAACGGCTTGCGGATAACGTTGAATACCTTTTCTGGACCTTCGGTGGAGATGTCCCAGGAAAATTCATCCGGATCAAGGAAGGCGACCTTGTGGAATTTCATTTGAACAACAGCCCGACGAGCAAAATGCCGCACAACATCGACCTGCACGCAGTTACAGGTCCTGGCGGTGGGGCGGCATCGTCGTTCACGGCTCCGGGACACACTTCGCAGTTTTCGTTTAAAGCATTAAACCCGGGATTGTTCGTTTATCACTGCGCGACGGCACCCGTGGGAGTGCACGTGGCGAATGGGATGTACGGATTGATCCTTGTTGAACCGAAGGAAGGCATGACGCCGGCGGATCGCGAATATTACGTGATGCAAGGGGAAGTTTATACGAGCGGGAAATATGGGGATGATGGAATGCAATATTTCGACCAGGACAAAGCGATTGAGGAGCGTCCGCCTTATGTGGTCTTTAACGGGGCGGTAGGGTCGCTGGTGGGAGATCGAGCGATTCATGCGAAAGTAGGTGAAAAAGTGCGGCTGTTCATCGGGAATGGTGGTCCAAACCTGATTTCGTCCTTTCACTTGATTGGGGAGATTTTCGACAACGTTTACACGGAGGGTGGGACGAAGGCGAACCAACATGATGTGCAAACCACGTTGATCCCGGCAGGCGGTTCGGCGGTGGTGGAGTTCAAGGTTGATGTGCCTGGAACCTATGTGCTCGTGGATCACTCGCTTTTCCGGGCGTTCAACAAAGGGGCGCTGGGTATGTTGAAGGTGGAAGGCCCGGCTGACTTGATCGCGTATTCCGGCAAGGAAGTGGACGCGGTTTACCTTGGGCGGCAAGCGCTTTCCGGGACAGATGCCGAGCGCAAGATCACGACCTTGCAAGCGCAGATCAAGGATGAGATCAAGGCGAACCCAAAAATTGCGGGTTTGACCAAGGAAATTCAAATGGAACGCGGCAAACAAGTTTACATGCAAACGTGCTTTGTCTGCCACCAACCGACCGGCCAGGGTTTACCTGGAGTTTTCCCTCCGCTCGCGAAGTCTGACTTCCTGATGGAGAACAAAACCCGTTCCATCATGGCAGTGATCAAAGGGTTGTCCGGCGAAGTCGTGGTGAACGGGAAGAAATACAACGGGGTGATGCCTCCAGTGCCACTCAATGACGAACAAATTGCGAACGTGCTTACCTACGTGCGCAACAGCTTCGGCAATGAGGGCGATGCTGTCACGGTCGATGAAGTGCAACAAGTGCGGGCGCAAAATACAGGCGCCGGTGCTTTAACCAGCAAGGCTCCGTAAGAGGAAGTTTCCTGAGATGCAACAAAGAAAAGAAACCGTGGCACTATGAAAAAGATCGGAACAAAAGGCTTCATGGGATTTCTGCTTGGGATCGGGATTACGGCGCAGTCGCTATTCGCGGCAGAACCTGCCCAGAGCCCGGAAAAGATGGCACTGGTGCCCGCAGGAATTCACAAGCCTTTGTTCCGAACGGAGCAGGAGCCAACCCAAATCGAGGTGAAGGCGTTTTACCTCGATCAATTTCCGGTGAGTAATGGAGAGTACCTCGAGTTTGTCACCGCCAACCCAAAATGGCGCCGCTCGAATGTGAAGGAGTTGTTTGCGGATGCAAAC
>JBQCGE010000513.1:0-4896 GCA_051955955.1 Verrucomicrobiota bacterium | reverse complement strand
GATCCGCTCTCGATTCCTGCCTATGCCACTTACACTGGCCCGGCACGGCCTTACGTGAAGTTCTCGGTCTCCCCAACTCCATGGGATAACCGCATCATGCAATCCGGCCCTGGCTTGATCAAAGCTTATGGCCGCACCGTTAACTCCGCTGGCGGTGGCGACATCGTTAATGATTCCGACACACGCCGTCCATGGGCGGACGTTGGAATCGGTGGTGTCATTGCAAACGGCGTGGGCAACACCCTCGGCTTGCTGCTCAACGGCAACCCGGTGACCCCGACCTTTACGACCAATGGTACTGATGTAACGGTTGTTTATCGTCCAAACCCGGCTCTGCCTTCTGGCTCGACCAACACGGCAAGCCTCGTTTACGGCGGGACAACCAACTCCTGGACCTTCATCGTCCAGACCTACACGAACCTGAACTCGAGCGATGCTCTCCCGCTTTCTGCGGCTGATCCGAGCGCTCGTGGGTTCCGCGTGAAGATGACCCAGGTCGCCAGCATTCCAGCGGGTGTGACGCAGAACAGCGTAGCTCGTGCGGAATCGCAGATCGGTGGAACGCTCGGGACGGACATCTCCGTTCCTGGCACCAGCGACAACGGCACTTACATCTATCCAAATATCATCAACTGGAATAACAACCGTAATCCTAACCGCAGCGGTGTGGAACTTGGTAACTTCCAGGACAACGTTTACGGCAGTGGCTGGCCTTATCCAGACTACGCTGATGAACCCCTCCCGGGTCTCCCAGGGACAGGTTCCGGCATTGCCAACAACTATACCGACAACGCAGCGGCTGAAATCTTCGCTTACCTCGCGTTCCCGAACGCTGGCTACTATCGCTTCGGCGTGAATAGCGATGACGGCTTCGCCATGAAGGTCGGCACCCCAGGCCAAACCAATGGTCCAGTGGTGTTCGCGACTGACGTGGGCAAAGGAAGCTCGGATATTCCGTTCTCCGTCAGCGTGCCTCAAGCGGGTCTCTATCCGATTCGCCTCGTTTACTACAACGGTGGTGGCGGAGCGAACATTGAGTACTTCAGCTATGACGACAACGGGAACAAGATTCCTGTGAACGACACGAACAACCCGGCTGCGATCAAGGCATATTACAATGCCAATGGCGGTCCTGTTGGTCCTGAAATCAAGACGGCCAGCGTCTCTGGCGGCCAGATCACCATCACCTGGACAGGTGGCGGAACTCTCGAGTCCTCGCCAACACTCGGAACAGGTGCGGTCTGGACCAGCACTGGCAATTCCAGCGGCAGCTTCACTGAAGCGGTCAATGGCAAAGCCAAGTTCTATCGCGTGAAGCAGTAATCACGCAGTCGTTCAGTAACGAACGAATCTAAAACAGAAGAGGCCGGAAGTTCATTCCGGCCTCTTTCCATTAAAACCCTCGGCAATTCCACAAATTTCACTCTTTTTTCTGGGATTCCCTTTTCGGTATTACTCCGGTTCCTCTCCATAAACCCCTTCTGAGGAGGCAAGTTTTGCCTAAAGTTTTGTATTGACCCTTTTTCGTATTTAACCTTAACGTCCGCCTAGGTTCAAATAGCATCCGAGGTTGGTTCAGTGAAAAAGGGCTCGTTTTGAGGCCCTCTCGAACGATCCTCGGCGGCATTTGTGCCTAAAACTCAAACGTTACACATTATGCGCGTTCAATACATGACCAAGTTGCTGCGAATCGCGGGGGTCCTGGCGATAAGTCTGGGCTCCGCGAAGGCGGCAACGACTACGATTGACTTCAATTCTGACCCTGCGGGGACAGGCCTTTACACCGAGCCCAGTGCGGCTACCTCTGCGGAGTGGCGTCAGGACGGTGGAATTACGGGAGCCGTTGGAGACGGTTACCTTTCCCTTACCGATGCTCGCGGCAGCCAGCGTTCTCAACTCGTCTTCAAAGACCTCGAGAACGGCCTTGTTGTAAAATCTTTCACCTTCGAATGCGATATGCGCATCGGCGGTGGCACGACTCCTCCGGCGGACGGGTTCAGCATTAATTATTGCAATGTTGATGACCCAACTGTCAGCGGTGGTGCTTTTGCCGGCAGCGATTCTGAAGGAGACCTCCCGGAAGAAGGTACTCAAACGGGTCTCGCCATCGGCTTTGATACCTGGCAGAGCGGTAACGTCATCAATGGCGGTACGGTTCAGGACGTAGCTGGTATCAGCATTCGTGTCGATGGAACTCTGCTCGCGCAACTTCCCCTGCCACTCCGTCCTGGCAATATCTACCTGCCCACCATGCCATTGCCTGGTGCACAGGGAACTCAGTACGAATATAATCGCGACGGCTTCATTAACCTCGCCACCAACGATCCGAATTATAACCTGTCCATGCAGACCGGCGCTTTGAGCGATCTCGATCTGAATGACGACGGTATAGTTGATGGCAGTGATGCAACCACCCCACAACCCGCCTATGCTGATGATCCCGTTCTCTGGGCAAAATGGATTAAGAACCTGAAATGGGACCACTTCAAATCGGAATTAGATGATTCCGGCCATGTGAAGATCTTCTGGAAAGGCCAGGAAGTGACTCCCGCTGGTGGTATTGCCACTGGCTTCACTCCTCGCGCGGGCCGAATCGTTCTCGGCGCCCGCACAGGCGGTTCATGGGAAGCGACTCACATTGATAACATCAAGTTGACCACTGCTGCGTTTACCTCCGCATTCATTTCAGAATTGCGTGGCAATGCCGGTGGATTCACGGTCGCAATCCAGGACCAGGGCACTTCTATCCTGGACACGAATTCTGTGACTTTGAAATTGAACGGCACCGCTGTTCCAGTTTCAAACCTCACGAAGGTGGAAACGAATACGTTCGTTCAAGCGATCGCAAATCCGCTTCTCATCCCGGGTCAGACCAATACGGTTGATATCACCTTCAAAGATAACTTTGGGATCGTATCCACCAATACCCGCACGTTCATCGCTGCAGCTTATAATACCCTGCCTGCGGAGTATGCCGCGACGGGTGTTGACACCTCAGGCTCTGGCTTTGATGTGCGCATGAACCAAATGGACCATGGCCGCACCCCGGGTGATGCCAACACCATTGCCAATGCTGAGCGCCAACTGGCTGGACGCTTTATCGATCCAACCACTGGCCAGCCTTATGCGAACATGATTCCCGCAGGTCCGGCGAACGGTGCTTATCCGGTTACCGTGATTAACTGGAACGAATATCCAACCTCGGCGCCGGACGGTGGAGGTTCTGATATCGGCAATTTCCAGGACGATGGTGTCGGTACATTGCAAGTTGCTGATGATCCAATTCCAGGAGTTGAACCAGGTCCAGACGTTAACGATCCGTTCACCCCAGGCTATAATGACAACATCGTTGCGGAAGCCACTGCTTATCTCGATCTGCCAGCAGGCTTCTACACCTTCGGCGTGAATAGCGATGACGGCTTCAAGGTCAGTGCTGGCCACAGCCCAAAGAACGTCCTCGGCTTGACCCTCGGTTCCTTCAATGGTGGCCGTGGCTCATCTGACACTCTCTTTGATGTCTATGTTCCAACCGCTGGTGTTTACCCTATCCGCCTGCTCTGGTGGGAAGGTGGCGGTGGCGCGAATTGCGAATTCTTCGTCATCAACCAGGTGACCGGCGAAAAAGTTCTCGTCAACGATCGGAACGCGACCTTCGTCGTGAAGTCTTATCCGACTACATCCTCACGCGTTCCTTACGTTTCACGCGCGATTCCTGAAAACAACCAACTCTTCGTCTTCGCTGACCAGGATGTGGTTGCTGAAATCACCGACGGCACCGGCGTAACTGTCAATGCCGCCTCCGTCAGTCTCACCGTTAACGGCACAGCCGTTTCAGAAGCAGCTACAAAGAGTGGCAACGTTACGACTATTAAACGCACCGGCTCGGTCTCGAACCTCCTCCTGCCGGGCAGCAATTCAGCAACAGTCGTTTACAGCTACACCGATGGTGCAAATACCGTGAACGTGACGAACAACTGGAGCTTCTCCGTCGTTCCTTACGGCATCATTCCTGCCGGAAACAAAGTGGCTGATTCATCCGTGGACAAGACTGACTTCGCCACATTCAAAGCAATCGTGAACCAGATTGACCGTTCACTCGATGCGAACCAGGGCAATTGTGCTCGCCTGCCTAACGTTGGCGATCAGAACAGCATGACTCGCCCCGAAATGCAGCTATTCGGTGGCGATATCAACCCAACAAACGGGTTGGCTTATCCAAATCTGGCTGACCTCAGCCAGGCTGATGCCAATGGCGTGTTCACCTTGCTCACTCCGTTGAACATGAACTCCAACCCTTCGGGTGGAAACAGTGGTATCTTCCAGGGTGGCACCGATGTGGATCTCCCAGGTCTTCCTGGCCAGGGCACCTCAACCGGCGGCGTTGAAAACTACGTTGCGGAATTCCGCACCTACCTCGACCTGAAGAAGGGCGCTTACATCTGGGCAGTGAACAGCGACGACGGTTTCGTGGCCTCTTCCGGCACCGATCCACGTGATACGCTCGGAACCTTGCTCGGCTTCGCCAACCTCGGTCGTGGCAATGCCGGTTCGCTCCCCGCGCCTGGCGCTCCCAGCACCTATGTGCCAACCCCAGGCTCCAGCCCGAACAACTTTGCCTTCGGCGTCGTTGTTCCTGAAGATGGCATCTACCCTGTCCGTATCCTTTACTGGCAAGGTGGCGGCGGTGTGAACATTGAGTTCCTCTCGGTGGACAAGAAATCGGGTATCCAATCCCTCATCGGCAACACCGGTGCGGATCCGCTCTCGATTCCTGCCTATGCCACTTACACTGGCCCGGCACGGCCTTACGTGAAGTTCTCGGTCTCCCCAACTCCATGGGATAACCGCATCATGCAATCCGGCCCTGGCTTGATCAAAGCTTATGGCCGCACCGTT
>JBQCGE010000512.1:0-4843 GCA_051955955.1 Verrucomicrobiota bacterium | reverse complement strand
CGCCAACCATGATTGATCATTCGCATGGTTCAACCGCAATCGCGGGGATTGTTTACTATGCGGACGACCTCTGGCCCGAGGAATACCAGAGGAACATGTTCATCGGGAACGTGATGACCAGTCGCTTGAATCGGGACACGCTGTTTGATCGTGGCTCGAGCAAAACAGCACGTGAAGAGCCCGATTTTATGACCACAACAGACCCCTGGTTTCGACCGGTTGATTCGCAACTGGGACCGGATGGTTCGTATTACGTGGCCGATTTTTACAATCGAATCATTGGCCATTACGAAGTGCCGCTCAATCATCCAGGACGGGACCGGGAGCGGGGGCGCATCTGGCGAATCACCTACAAGGATAAACGGCGCGACTTGCCTGACCTGACGAAAAAGTCAGCGGAACAACTGGTGGAAGAATTTCGCAGTCCGAACCTTCCAAGGCGATTACTGGCTTTGAATGAATACGTCGATCGCGTGGGAAGTGCAGGGATAGAATCGTTGAAGAAGGTGCTTGGGGACACTGATGCAGGCAGCAATGAAATCGTGCAGAGCCTGTGGGGCCTGGAACGTTTGAAAGCGCTTGATTTTGCCTCGATTCAGAAGTTTGCAACCCACAACGACCCGGTTGTCCGCACCCACATCATGCACATCCTGTCGGAGCGGCATGAGAGCGATGGATCAGATCGCCGTCCTGAGCTGTTGCTGGCTGGCTTGCAGGATTCAAATCCACTCGTTCAACGAGGAGCAGCGGATGCGATGGGTCAATTTCCAGTTGCCGAACGGTTCGTCACGCCGATTTTGGAAACGCTCAAGAGTGTTCCCGAAACAGATGATCATCTTCGTTATACACTTCGGATGGCCTTGCGGGATCAATTGAAGACCGAAGCCGGATCGAAACTTTTGCGCGAGGGAAAATTTTCAACGGAAGACTCGAAGCAGGTTGCGAGTGTCTGTCTGGCAATTCCTGACCCTGCTGCGGCAACCTTTCTGTTGAACCATCTGCAAACGGTCAAGGAAGAGCCGGGTGTGGTCGCCAATTACGTGCGGCATGCAGTTCGTTATCTGGACGAAAACGATTTGCCTAAAATGACTTCATTCATCCGGGACAATTACAAAAATGAAGTCGATCAACAGTTATCGTTTTTCAAGGCGATGCAGGAAGGGAGCGCGCAACGGGGACTGAAACTGACGGACGAAGTGAAACAGTGGGGAACCGAACTTGCAGGGCAACTGCTCGATTCGAGCGACGACAAAAATCAGCCCTGGCGAAACATTCCACTGGCCGCGCATAACCCTGCGAACCCATGGTTCCTGCAGGAACGCACTTCCGCAGATGGAAAAAAAGCGACGTTCCTCTGCAGCCTCCCGCCTGGAGGCGAATCGTTGACGGGAACCCTGCAATCGAAGCCGTTTACGATTCCGGACCGGCTGGAGTTTTGGGTGGCTGGCCATGATGGCTACCCGGACAAGGGACCGCAGGGAAATAATCTTGTGCGCCTGGTTTCCTCGAAGAATGGAAATGTCCTGGCGAAAGCACCTGCGCCGCGAAATGATACCGCGCAGAAAATTAGTTGGGACCTGAGCAAGTTCGCAGGCCAGCAGGGCTACCTTGAGATTGTCGATGCGGACACCGGGAATGCTTACGCGTGGATTGCAGCCGGACGATTTGAGCCAGCGGTAGTTGCCCTGCCCAAGAGCGATCCGAGCCAGGTTTCGAAACGGATTCAGTCGGCGGCGGATATCGCCAAATCGCTGAAGGCAGAATCACTCGCGCCGAAAATGGCGCGATTGGTCGTAAATGAATCGGTCGATCTGCAGGCGCGCGCGGCCCTGGAAAATGCGCTCGTAGCACTTCAACCGAACGAAGTTCGCAGTGCACTCGCCCCGTTGGTTGGGGAAGCGAGCATTTCGAATGATCTTCGCAAGCAAATCAGCCGCGCGTTGGCGCGCGGAAACCATGGCGATTCCACCCCGGTTTTGGTTGTGGCGATGGGTTCCATCCCGAGTCGGTTGCAGGTCAAAGCGGCTCAATCGCTCGCAGGAACTTCGAGCGGGGCGGAGACGTTGCTGAAGCTGGTGGAGGAGAGCCATGCGCCCGCGGTCCTGCTTCTGGACAAAACCGTGCAGGATAAATTAGCGGCGCTGAATTCGGCGCCGATCAAGGAACGACTGGCAAAGGTGACGCGCGACCTTGAACCGGCGAGTGAAGCGGTGCAGAAGCTGATTGAGCAAAGACGCGCCTCATACAAGCCGGGCAAGGTACATCCGGAGGAAGGCGCGAAAGTCTTCACCCAAAATTGTGCGGTTTGCCACCAGATCGAAGGCCAGGGAGCGGTGGTGGGGCCACAACTGGATGGCATTGGCAGCCGCGGTTTGGAGCGCATCATTGAAGATGTGCTCGATCCGAACCGGAACGTGGACCTGAACTTCCGCACGCAAATCGTGGTGTTGAAGGATGGAGACGTGATGAGCGGATTACTCCGGCGCGAGGAGGGCGAACTGCTGGTGCTGGTAGATACCACCGGCAAGGAGATCAATATCCCGAAGAAGGACATTGAATCCCGACGGCAATCTGAGACTTCGCTGATGCCCGCAAACTTTGGAGATGTGATACCGGAGCAGGATTTTGATAACCTGCTGGCTTACCTTCTATCCAAGGGCGTGCCGGTGAAGCACTAATCCACTCTGCTTAAAACAGAAAAGGCCTGGGTCGATCGATGATCAGCCCAGGCCAAATTTGTTTTCAGGCTAGAGAGCGGCAATCAGTTTTTCTGACTCGCGGAGTGCGTCCTGAATTTTAGAAGCATCCTTGCCCGCACCGCGGGCGAATTCGGGGCGTCCCCCGCCCTTTCCACCGACAATGGGAGCGATGGCCTGAATGATTTTGCCTGCTTGAATCTGCTTCACCAGGTCGGGCGACACGGCGGCAGCCAGGGAAACGGACCCGTTGGTTGCACCGGTTAAGACAATCACACCTTTGAACTCGCCCTTGAGCGCATCAATGGTGGATTGCAGATAATCACCATCTGCTTCACCGAGGTTCTGGACAATCGCCTGTGTTTTGCCGAGCGTGGCGGACTTTTGGAGAAGCGCTCGGGCCTGCTCCGCGGCTTGTTTTTGCTGAAGGGTTTTAAGCTGCTTTTCCAATTCTTTTTGATGCGCAAGCAAGGCATCAATCTTCTTTTCCACTTCACCCAGGGGGGCGTTTAACTTTCCTGCGATGGAGTGGATTGTTTCGAAATCGTGTATGGCGCGATTGTAGGCTTCGCCACCCGCAACTGCTTCCACGCGGCGAATACCCGCGGCAACGGCGCTTTCACCGGTAATGCGGAAATAGCCGATTTCGCCCGTGGCGCGTGTGTGAGTGCCGCCACATAGTTCCATGGAGTAACCGTTGAGTTTTCCGTTTTCGCCGCCAATTTGGACGACGCGAACGCGGTCTCCATATTTTTCGCCGAACAGGTGCACGATGCCGGGATTCGACTTCACTTCGGTGTAGGGGATTTCAGTCCAGCTCACGCCTGCATTTTCCAGAATGCGTTCGTTCACCAGTTTTTCAATGTCGCGAATTTGAGCAGGAGTGAGCGCGCCGCTATTAAAGTCGAACGTCAATTTTTCAGGCCCGACAAAGGAACCTTTTTGCACCGCGTCTTTGCTCACCACCTCGTGCAGTGCCCAATGGAACAGATGCGTGACGGTGTGGTGACGTTGGATGGCATTGCGCCGGGCAGGATCGACCGAAAGTTCAACCTCCATTCCAATGGATGGAGCATCGCTTTCGCTGATGTAGTGGACCCATGTGTTCCCCACTTTCGTCGTGCTGACCACATGCCATACGTTGCCGCCACCGGAGATCGTTCCGGTATCGCCGACCTGACCGCCCATTTCGGCATAAAAAGGGGAAACATCGAGAATTACCGCGAGCTTTTCTTTCATCTGGATAACATCGAGAACCTTCGCGCTGATCTCAGTCGTATCATAGCCCTGGAACAGGGTTGGCGTCGCACCTTCAATGTGGCTGATTGAAATAACTTCCTTCTTCTGGGAAGCACGCGCACGGGCACGCTGTTCTTCCATCAATTTGTCGAACCCTTCAACGTCCACCGAGTAACCCGACTCCCGAGCCATCAAAGCAGTTAAATCCGAAGGAAAGCCATAGGTATCGTAGAGTTTGAATACTAAATCACCAGGAACATTTTTTGAAGCCGGCAATCCTTCCGCCTTTGCTGATATATTCGTATCTCGGACCCACTGAATAAAAAGGTTTAAACCCCGATCCAAAGTTTTATTAAAAGACTCCTCCTCGGACTTGATGGTGTTCCTCACCAACTCCTGCCGTTGTTTAACTTCAGGAAAGACGTGGCTCATATTTTCCACGAGCACATCGACGAGTTGGTAAAAGAACGGTTGGTGAAAACCGAGCGTGCGTCCGTATTTCACAGCGCGGCGAAGAATGCGGCGGAGGACGTAATTACGGTCGTTGTTTCCGGGGAGAATTCCATCAGCAATTGAAAATGTGAGAGTGCGGATGTGATCCGCGATGACGCGGAATGCGACGTCGATTTTCTCCTGCTCCGTGTCCCCTGTGGAACCTGATTTGGGCAAAGTGGAGCCGTATTTTTTTCCGCTGAGCTGTTCGAGACGATTGAAAATCGGCCGGAAAACGTCGGTTTCATAATTCGAGATAATCCCGCCGAAACTGCTAAACTCCTTCGTGCCCTGCTTAATGGCAGTGACTCTCTCAAAACCCATGCCTGTATCGACATGCTTCGCAGGAAGCGGGCTGAAGGTGCCGTCCGGATTCGCGTTGAACTGAATGAAAACCAGATTCCAAATTTCAATGC
>JBQCGE010000511.1:0-3617 GCA_051955955.1 Verrucomicrobiota bacterium | reverse complement strand
TCAAAAACACCGCATTTTTCAGCGGAAACCCATGACGTTGCACACCGCTGCGAATGTGCCCCTCATCGATCCGGGAAAAGTAACAAAACTGCAATCATCCGTGTCCACATCCAGTAACAATCCGATTAGGGAACCAAACAGCGCAAGGGCTATTGAGCGCGTCATTGTCGAACAGTACGCCCCGGCAAGCGTGGTCATCGATGAACAGGGCAATGTTGTGTACTTTGCCGGCGATACGGGCAAATTCCTCAAGCTTCCAGCCGGTTCACCGAGCAACAAGCTCATCTCCATGGCCCGGGAAAATCTCCGCCTCGAACTGCGGACCTTGATCAATCGCGCTACATCGAGCCGAAAAGAAGCGATTCGCGAGAACCTCACCATCAAGACTCCCAGGGAAACTCTCCAGATCGATCTGATTGTTCGTCCGTTGACCGAGCTCGGAGCCGAAGCGGGCTTATACATCATCCTCTTCCGGGAGCTAATCCCCGCAACAAACAGTGGCATCCCGCCAGCCGAGGATTTTGAAAATCACGAACACCCCGTTATCAAACAATTGGAAAGTGAGCTCCGCACCACCCGCGAAGATTTACAAACAACGATTGAGGAGCTCGAGACTTCCAATGAGGAATTGAAATCCGCCAACGAAGAACTGCTTTCCATGAATGAGGAACTGCAATCCGCAAATGAGGAATTGCAGACTTCCAAGGAGGAAATTCAGTCCGCCAATGACGAACTCCAGCGGAAAATTGAAGAAATAGATCAAGCTAACCAGGAACTCCGGAGGGCTCACCAGGAACGCGCCGAATATGCCGCTATTGTTCAAAATTCGGACGATGCCATCATCGGCAAGACCCTGGACGGAACCATTACAAGCTGGAATCTCGCGGCAGAGCGAATGTTTGGTTACCGGGCAGTTGAAATGATCGGGCAATCCATCCTGCGAATCATTCCTCCGGAGCTGCACGAAGAGGAAGCCCGCATTCTGCAACGTCTGCGCCGGGGAGAACGGGTAGAGCACTATGACACGATTCGTCTGACCAGGGACGGCAGACAACTGAATATTTCGCTCACCTCATCCCCCATCCGTGATCAGAACGGCGTTATTGTTGGCGCTTCCAACATCGCACGGGACATCACCGCCCAAACAGCAGCCATGCGAGCAAGCATGTTGCTCGCCGCCATTGTCGATTCCTCCGAGGACGCCATCATCAGCAAACGCCTCGATGGAACCATCACCAGTTGGAACAAAGCCGCAGAGCGCCTCTTCGGCTATACCGCTGAGGAAATGATTGGCTGCCCTATCACCAAACTGTTTCCTGAAGATCGGCTCGAAGAGGAACCCAAAATCATCGGCCGCATCAGCGCAGGTGAGAAGGTGGAGCACTTCGAAACGGTTCGTAAAACCAAAAGCGGTAAGTTGATTGACCTCTCCCTGACCATTTCGCCTGTCCGGGACTCGGATGGCAGAATCATCGGCGCCTCCAAAATTGCCCGCGACATTACCGAGAAAAAACGGACTGAAGAGGCCTTGCAAAAAGCTAAGGACGAATTGGAAGAGAAAGTCGACGAGCGCACCGCCTCTCTCCGCGAAACAACGGAACAATTGGAAACCTTCTGCTACACGGTCGCCCATGATCTTCGGTCTCCTTTGCGTGCCCAGCAAAGCTTCGCCCAGGCCTTGATTGAGGAATACAGCGGCGCCCTGGACGATCTCGGCGTCGAGTATGCCAAACGCATCCTCAACTCCGCGCATCGGCTCGATCACCTCGTTCAGGACCTCCTTGCCTACTCACGCATCAGCCGGAGCGAAATTAAATATGCACCGGTCGATTTGCGCAAAGTCATTCACAACGTCCGCGATAGTCACGCCGATGAGATTGCTAAATCAGGCGCAATCATAACCGAAGGCCCCCTCCACATCGTGTGCGCTTACGAACCAACTCTCAACCTCATCATCACCAACTTGATTGCGAATGCCTTGAAATTCACCCCGCCAGGGCAAAAGCCGGAAATACACATTTGGAGCGAAGAAAACGCTGCGCGTGTGCGCCTTATGATTCAGGATAAAGGGATTGGAATTCCTAAGGAAGCGATCTCAAAAATCTTTGGTGTCTTCCAGCGCCTTCACGCGATCGATCAATATCCAGGGACTGGCATCGGCCTGGCAATCGTCCAAAAAGGAGTTGAACGTATGGGCGGCAAAGTCGGCGTCGACTCCGAACTCGGCAAAGGAAGCACCTTCTGGATTGAATTGCCTCCCGGCAAATCAACTCAATCGTAAATACTGGATCACATCCTCCAGATGCGGCGACTTCACAAAGTAAGTTGTCGCTCCCAGTTCATACGCGCGCTTCACATCCTTGTCATCATCCGAAGAACTCAGGATGATCACGGGCAGATTCTTCAGGGACTCCTGTGCACGAATCCACTCCAGTGCTTCGAACCCGCTTTTGATCGGCATTTTAAGGTCTAACAGCACCTGGTCAGGCTGAGGATATTTACTGCGGTCGGAATACCCATCATAACCCGATAACCAGTTGATCACCTGCTGCCCATCCTCAACCATATGCAGCACATGCGGCAACGTCGCCCTCTTAAACCGCATCTTGAAAATCAAGGCATCGTCCGGATTATCTTCAGCTACCAAAATAGTTTTTCCTGCCATCGGTTCCTCTCCCCGCAAATGCTGGCCGAGACCGCCAAAAAATCAATCACGTTTTGAAGCCGCCAAACGACTGCTTTCCGGAAATGCGTGTTCTTGTGCTGATCCCCCTTCGCTGCTTCGCGCCTTCGCGTGAGTCAACACATCAGTTGACATACCAAGCACTCTCCTGCATCCTGACCTACAGCCGCCAATTACAGCGGAGAACGTTTCAAACGTAAGCCTCTGGCCCTTGCCAGCCTCTTACATTTGGGCCGAATCAATCACTGATCCTCTCCGCCTCCGGGCAATCACGCCCTTTCTGCGGCTAACCGAAAAACGCCGTATGAAACTCAACACATTCGCTTCTCTCTCGCTGGCAGATCAGCGCTACATCATCGCCCTTTGCCAAAACAACACCTACTCCGACGTCGTCGCCATTCTCGCCCTTCCCAAACCCGAAGGACTCGCCTTCCACACGACCGTTGAAGCCCTCTGCCGCTTCTACACCGACTTCAACCCACTGGCCATTGAAGCCAGGCTCGCCGAACAACTCGGCAAAACCCTCCGCATCCAGCGTCAGGCCACACCCGGCGCAGCCCTCACCGGGATCCTTGCCGTCATCGAAAACCAGGTGCTCCTCCAACTCAACCGCGGCACAGCCATCCTTGACCTCGAACCCACCATCAAACTCATGATCCGCGTTCACCGCGCCTACATCGCCGAAGAAACCCTCCACCGGAAATGCAAACACTGGGAACATAAAACCGACTACTTCAACCACGAAGAACTCATCGAACAACTTGCCGACCAACCCGACTTCACACCCATCGAGGCGTCTGACGTCACTCAGTCCACTCAGTCCACTCAGTCCACTCAGTCCACTCAGTCCACTCAGTCCACTCAGTCCACTCAGTCCACTCAGTCCACTCAGTCCACTCAGTCCACCGACTTAATCCCATGCACCGAGCCCACC
>JBQCGE010000510.1:0-4917 GCA_051955955.1 Verrucomicrobiota bacterium | reverse complement strand
TTCGGGCTTGACGATCTGGCGGGCTTTTTTGATTAAACTGAGATGTCCCTCATGCAAATAGCCCATCGTCGGAACGAAGCCGATCGTCTTTCCCTCGCGGCGCCAGCCTAACGCCAGCCGTTGCATAGCTGACACAGTTGTTACGATTCGCATACCATCCAAATTACCTTCTATTGCCGCAATCCCCGCGAATCGGTCCCTAATCCCGCCCCGGCCAAGGATGGCAGCCAGTCAATCTGCTCGTAATATAGCACGAAATCCGGAACTTGCCTGCCGAGGTTGGAAATTGGCGCGCCCGCCGCGATTCGAACGCGGGACCACCTGCTTAGAAGGCAGATGCTCTATCCAACTGAGCTACGGGCGCGACGTAGCGACGATAAGATAAAGAGCGGGAATTGACAAATCACAATCCGGCAGCTCAAAAACGCCGCGCGAGCTACCGGGCGGCGTTTGATAATGATCAATTCCATGCAGGCGGGTATCGGAATGTTTTTGCAAGTGGCAGGAGGCCTACTAGGATGCCGCCATGCGTAAATCGATTAAGTTTTTGCTTTTGGGTGTTGTGGCGGTGCTCGTCATTTTGGGTGCGGCAGCCTTTTTCTTTCTCGGGAATATCGTGAAGGCGGGAGTGGAGCGTGTCGGGCCGATGATCACGAAAACCGATGTGCAGTTGGATGGCGCAGTCATTTCAGTATTCAACGGCAGTGGCGAACTAAAGGGCTTCACGCTGGGGAATCCGGAAGGATTCAAGACGACCAACGCGATTCATGTGGGCTCGATCGGGCTCAAGCTAAAACCGAGTTCCGTTCTGGACAAGAAAGTGGTGATCCATTCGATCCGGGTCGAAGCGCCGGAGATCACTTATGAAGCAGCCCTCGGCGGGAGCAATATCGGAAAGCTGCTGGATAATATCAAAGCCACCGCCTCGCAATCAGAAGGCACCAGCACGAATGCGAGTGGCACGCAAAAGGCGCTGGAGGTGGATGATTTCCTGATCACGGGTGGAAAGATTCATGTCACCGCTTCGATTCTCGGCGGACAAACAGCCACGCTGCCGCTTCCTGAAATTCATTTAACCAACCTCGGGCAAGGACCGGAGGGAATCACCCCGGCGGAACTGAGTGTGAAGGTCTTCAGCGAACTGGTGGATGAAGTTGCCAAGATGGTAACGAAAGATGCCGCGAAGATTGGTGGAGCGATTGGGGACAAAGCGAAGAGTCTCGGGACGGAAGCCCAGGATCGTCTGAAAAAGGCGAGCTCTGGCGTGAGCGACTTGTTAAAGAGCAAGACGAAGTAAACGAGCAGCGGTTTCAGGAAGGCGCGTTGATGCTGGGGCATGGACGCGCCTTTTTCGTTTAGCCCTTACTTATCGTGCATGTAGAGCGCGCGGTTCTTCCAAAGGTAAATCGCGCCTGAACTTGCAGTCAGAATGACGGAAATCCACAGGGCGATTTTCGTGAAAATGGGAACCCACCAATTGAAGGCAAGTTGGCCAAAGTTGCCCCATTCCGGATAACTCAGGAGAACCAGAACGGAAATCGTCGCTACGATTTGAGAAATGGTCTTGTGCTTGCCATAGCGTTCAGCGGCGATGACGTGTTGCTTGCTGGCGGCGAGGAGTCGCAGACCGGTAATAGCGAGTTCGCGCCCGACAATAATCACAACCATCCACGCGGCCATCTGGCGGATTTCAACAAAAGCGATAAAGGCGGAGCAGATCAGGATCTTGTCGGCCAGCGGATCCATCAGAATGCCAAAATTGGTGATGAGGTTATCGCGCCGGGCGATCTTGCCATCAAAGTAATCAGTGAGGCTCGCCACCGAAAAAAGGAGGAGTGCGATGGTGAAGCCGTAAGGCAGCAGATTATGGGAATTTGCCGAAATAAAGAAAACCACCAGGAAAATGGCGGTGAGCGCGAGGCGCGCCACGGTAAGCTTATTCGGCAAGTTCATTCGAGCGGATGAATCGTAGGAAAAAGGCGGTTCTGGCGCAATGCGGCATCTGCATCACGATTATGGTAATCGATGCGCCGGCATAAAGAAACCGAAGGCCCGTTCAGAACCTTCGGTATTCACAGTAACAATCAAATGCTGGTTAGGCGTTGTATGTGCCGGCGGAAACGTCGCCGCCATGGCCGGTCCAGTTTGTATGGAAAAATTCGCCACGCGGCTTATCGACGCGTTCGTAAGTGTGAGCGCCGAAATAATCGCGTTGTGCCTGGAGCAGGTTCGCCGGGAGACGTTCGCAGCGATACTGGTCGTAAAAGCTGAGCGCGGTTGCAAATGCGGGCGTCGGAATTCCTTTCTTGGCAGAAAGAGCTACGACGTTGCGCCACGACTTTTGTGAATCCTTGATCGCTTTGCGGAAGAAATCATCCAGCATCAGGTTCGAGAGCTTCGGATTTTTGTCATACGCTTCCTTGATCTTGCCGAGGAAACGGCTGCGGATGATGCAGCCACCGCGCCACATCAAGGCAATCCCGCCATAGTTGAGGTTCCAATTGTTTTCCTTAGCTGCGGCGCGCATGAGCATGTAGCCCTGGGCATAGGAAACGATTTTGGAGGCGTAAAGAGCCTTTCGGATATCCTCAACCCACTTGGCGCGATCCCCGGAAACTTTGGGACGCGGCCCTTTCAATTTACGGGAGGCTTTGACGCGCTCTTCCTTGAGAGCGGAAACAGCGCGGGCGTAAACCGCCTCGGCAATGAGGGTGATGGGAATGCCAAGATCCTGAGAAGAAATGACCGTCCATTTGCCAGTGCCTTTCTGGCCGGCTGTATCGAGGATGTGGTCGACCAGAGGTGAGCCATCCGCATCTTTGAAGGCGAGGATGTCTCGGGTGATCTCAATCAGGTATGAGTCGAGTTCGCCCTTGTTCCATTCCGCAAAGACCTGGTGCATTTCATCGGCGGTCATGCCCAAACCAACTTTCATCAGTTGGTACGCTTCGCAGATCAACTGCATGTCGCCATATTCGATGCCGTTGTGGACCATCTTGACGTAATGGCCTGCCCCGTTCTCACCGACCCAATCGCAGCAGGGTGAGCCGTCGTCCACCTTGGCGGCGATGCTCTGGAAAATATCTTTTACATGAGGCCATGCGGCAGGTGAACCACCCGGCATGATGGATGGCCCGCGGCGGGCACCTTCTTCACCACCGCTGACACCGGTTCCGATATAAAGGAGCCCCTTGCTTTCGACATATTTGGTGCGGCGAATGGTGTCCTGGTAAAGAGAATTGCCACCATCAATAATGATGTCGCCGGGCTCGAGGTGCGGAATTAATTGTTCAATGAAATCATCCACCGCGGCCCCAGCCTTAACCAGCATCATCACGCGGCGTGGCCGCTTGAGGAGCGAAACCATTTCGGGAATGGAGTGAGCGCCGATGACTTTTGTTCCCTTGGCTTCCTTATTGATGAAATCATCCACCTTGGAAACGGTTCGGTTATAAACGACGACGGTAAAGCCATGGTCGTTCATGTTCAGGACAAGATTCTGGCCCATAACAGCCAGGCCGATGAGTGCGATATCCGCTATTGGTTCCATTTTCGTTTTAAAGATTAAATAAATCTCGAACGTTACAAATCCGGGGGCGTCGCGCCAGAAAATTCCAGCAACCTGAACTCTGTTCCGCGAAAAACTTTAGGTGGAATCTGTGGAATTACAGGGGAATTTGCGTTTTCAAAACGGAATTCAGGTGAGTTTCCGTGCAGAGTAATACGCTCTATTCGAATAAAAAAGGCGCGAGGTTAATCGCGCCTTTTCGCTAAATCTTTGGAAGAGTCTTAGGCCTTGCGGCGGCGAGCCATATAGCCCAAGAACCCGATTCCACCGGTGAGCAGCGCCCATGTGGAAGGTTCAGGAACGGCAGTGAAACGAGCGCCGAGGTTGTCCAAATTGGCAGTTGTGACAACTTCCCAGCCAGTCCCGTTTGCGCGATAGTAAAAGTCCTGACCGGCAGGAGGATTAACCAAGGTGCCAGTGCCAGTATCGAAATTAGGGCTGGTACCAACAGTTGGGCCAGTGTAGAAATAGAGGCCTGAAGTTTCACCCGCATCAATGCCGCCAAAAACAACGGTCCAGGCGAGTTGTTCAGGAACATTCAAGCTCAGGCCGGTTCCGCCAAAAGTGTGTGAACCAGTCGGAACGCTTTGCACACCGCTGTCCCAAAGGATGCTGCCTGGGGATCCACCTGGACCATCCAAGGCGCGGAGGAAAGCCTGAAGGGTTTCGTTACCACCACTTGCGGAGGTGATGTTATATTCGAAAGACCAATCAGTAAGGGTTCGAGCGGTACCACCGAATGCAACGACATCACCGATCTCATAACTGGTGCCCGAGGCTGGAGAATCACCGGTGACAGTGCCATTGGGGCCTACGGCACCACTAGTATTGTCATAAATGATTTCGGCGTTAACTGAAGCCCCCATGATGACGGATGCCGCGAAGCTGGCAGCCATAAATGTATTTTTAATTCGCATAATTTTCAGCGGTTTTTTTAGTTCTCCGGGGAGAAACCCTTCCCTTCCAAGTTCAAATGTGACTCCCTTTTATGAAAGTATTGTCGGCGGGTCAAGCGTTTTCTTTAAGATTTTTTAAACAAAATTTTAGGGAAAAACCTGATTCTTCACCACGGGATCGGAAATTTGCTGAACTTTGCTGGCTTTAAGTCAGGTAAGGCTGGTATTCCGGGACTGCTTTTTTCAACAACATCTTCAGTTCGAGCGGCTCCGCAGTGTAAAGGTGGTCTTGAATTTCTGCGAAAACCTTCTCCACTTCACCCAATTCGTGCGGCTGGCAGACGAATCGCATGATCTTGGAATGATTGGTGGGAGTCACGTTCTCGCCTTTATGGCTGAGTTCCTCAAAAAGCTTTTCACCCGGACGAAGCCCCACGTACTCAATATCAATGT
>JBQCGE010000509.1:0-3743 GCA_051955955.1 Verrucomicrobiota bacterium | reverse complement strand
AGGAAAGGTTAAAATCAAGCCGGGTTTGTTCGCCATCGGTAATCACGTCGAGGCCAGCCTTGACCTGGTCTTCAACCGCCACGGTCACAGCATCCTCAATCAACTCATCGCGATCGGCCGAGCCAAATTGATCGAGATGTTGTGCCGCAAATTCCAGCCACCCCGGAAATGGGTAACTGCCGATAACCGTTGTGCGCAAGGGTCGTTCTTTCATGAATGTTTTGCTCCGAGGTTTTGATATAATTTCGCCAACCGCCGCCCGTGCTCGTCATACGCCGACTCGAAAAGTTCGGTTGCCCGTTCGCGCCCGACCGTAGCTGAGGCGGTGAGGACACGCGGAGGCGCTCCCGCTTCAGTGAGTCTGCGGGCCACGTCAGCCTTAATCGAGTTGATCAGCATGCAACCACCGACCGTTGAACCTGGAGCAACCGGGGTGTCCAATCCCGCCACGCGAACCATGGCATCGCCAATGGGTGCGCCGGTATCCAGGACAAGGTCGGAAAAATCCTGCAGCTTTTTGCCGGAAGCATGACGGCTGGTGCTTGCTTCAGAGTGTTTGCGGCTGATAATGGAGATGACTTTGATCCCGCGAAGCTGGAACTGTTCAGCCATTTCAATAGGCACCAGGTTGCAACCGCTGGAGGAAGCGACCAGAGCGCAATCCTGGTGGCTCAAATCGAAGTTGCGGAGGATTCGTTCGGCCAGGCCGCTTACATTTTCGAGGAACATCGCCTGGCGTTGCCCGTTCGCGCCGACCACCAGGTTGTGAAAAGTGAGCGAGAGTTCGACGATGGGGTTGAACCCGGGAAACGAGCCGTAACGAGGCCACATTTCCTCAATCAAAATACGGCTGTGGCCGCTCCCAAAGAGGTGGACCATGCGCCCCGCCAGAATGGATTCGGTGAACCACCCCGCAGCCCGTTCGATCTCCGGCTTCTGCTTGCGCACTGTTTCAACAATGCCGGCGCATTGATTTAAATAATCGTCTATTGGACTCATCCTCAAAAGAATTCCATTTACAACCGCCCGACGCAGCACCGGCTCCTCGATTAGTTACACGACAGCGAGGTGGTTTTTCCGCGTCCGATAATATTCAGCAAGGCCGGTGCTGCTGGGCTCCAGACCTTCGGCATGCATCGCCTTCAAAATAATTTCCTCGGTCATGATGAAGCGTGCGCGTTTATAGAGTAAATAATCCTCGCGATACTCAGCCGGCGTCAAATTGATCGTCACAAGATTTGCCCCGGTTCTTAATCCGCGACGATATCCAGCGCCGGGCTCGGCAAGGTTCAGGGCACTGACAGCGGGTATGACCCAATCGGGACGCATCAGGCGAAGTGCTGCCATGCAATTTAAGGTGAGTTCGATGCTGGCAGTGGGTTCGCTCGACAGGGGAGTTTCATCCCCGGGAACAAAAGGACTCACACTGCATCCATCAATAGGCAACGAGGTAGCGAGCTGAAAATTACCGAGCAGTTCCTCGGCTGGAACTCCAGGCAGGCCTGCGATGAACCCGGAACTTACCGACCAACCCTTGCTCGCGAGGTAATTAATGTTGGCAATGCGATCCGGAAGATTTCCGGGTGATTGGAGCTGGAGGTAACGGTCCGGATCGCCTGTTTCGAATTTCAGAATGTAGATTGATGCACCTGCCTGTTGCAGTTCGTCATACATCTTCTTGGGGAGCGAACCGAGGCAGACACTGATCCCAAGCGGCGTTTCGTTCTTCAGCAATTTTACCAGGGGGAGGACAATTTCGCGGACAGCGACGGGATCTTCCCCGGTTTGAATATTGATGTCGGTGATGCTCGAAGGGCGATGGTGCAGGAGCAATTCGGCAACTGTGTCCAGGCTGGCGCGGTATCGGTCCAAAGCGCGGTTCTCGCGGCGCATCCCGCAATAGCTGCAATTCTGACGGCAAAAATTCGAAAGTTCGATTACCCCTCGAACGAATACTTTATTCCCAAACCCGGCCTGCGCTGTTGCTGCTGCCTTTTCGTGGAGCGCGCGCTCTGCCTGGCCGGTAACGAAAAGGTCGGAAATTTCCGGAACGTAAGAAACGGATGAATGGCTGCGTAACATGGACTCAATCAACGGCTTTCGCGCATGGGCTAACAGGCTCAGTCATAAGCGATTGATCGAATTCTCCCTGAAAATGCCAAGCTGTCAATTTCACTCAATCTCGAGAATCGATTTCAGGATGGAATGAGAGTGCCCGGGAAACGAAGACCGATTTAAATCAAACCTCGACTGAACAAACTTAGAGCAGTGAAAAATCTCGCGGCATTCGCACCACGATTGTTCCGGCGATTTTATCGTGCCAGGCTTGTTTCTCGCGGTCCCACGCAATCCAGATGAAACCGAGCAGCAGCACCACAATCGAAAAACAGGTGGAGAGCGCGCGCACCAGTGCAACCGCAAGGTTCAGCGGACGACCGTCAGTTCGGACCACCTTCAGGCGTAGCAGGATTCCGCCAATGGTTGTTCCCTTCCATCTCCACATGGCTGTGAAATAAAGCACGGTAATCAGAGGGAACCATCTGCCCAGAAAGAAAAAGATTACGCCAATGAGAACCAGATCAAGAAGCGCGGCGGCAACGCGCCGCCAGAAACCAGCGCGCGGCAGGAGTACGGTATCACCCGGTTGAAGTGCGGTGACACTGTGGAAATTAGGTATTTGGGGCGGAACTGCAGTTTGAGGAACTTCGGTCGCGGACGGTGGAGTAAATGAACTCGGGTTCGCAGCGGGAAAGTTTGTCGGAACCGACGATTCTTCGCGTTTGAAGCTGGCGAAAAGAGCAACAATTGCAGCGCCGAGACCAAAGACCGAACCGACAGCGTAAGCGAGCAGGCCGACTACTGGCACGGTATAAATTAACGTCAGAAGAATAGCGCCACCAGCGAATGAGAAGAATGCGTTCTCCGGCCCCAACTTAAACGACCGTAGAATATTTCGCCCGAGGTAACAAATCAGCGCCACTTTGCCAAAAAGTGCGGCGAGCATGTAAGCCAGCTTAAGGAATGGAATGACAAAAATTCCGACCACAGTCAGCACGAGCAGAAACGTGATCGGCGCGGCAACACTGAGGGCGAGCAAGCCGGAGCAGATTGAGGCGACAGGCCTGGTTTCAATGGTTTTGACCGTGCTTTTGACAGCCCCTGGAAAGAGCACCAGGGCAAAAAAATAGACCACAAGAAAACCGGCAGCGACGGTCCATGGCCATACGAGTTCATAGCTCAAAAGGCGGCCGAGGATGAGGCATTCGACTATCCATCGCTTGAACCACTCAACCCGCGGCATCACGTTACCCAATGCCACTTCAACTTTTTCGCGGGCCAGGTTTGCCTCGGATGAAATACTGAACGGGCCGCCAATCAGAACCGCTTCGCCGTTTAGCGTCGCGTTGCTCCGCACCTCAGCGCTGCCGAGGACGACGACCACGTCGCGATCCACGGTGCCGCTGATAGTGGCGCGTCCGCCAATCACGACCAACTCGCCGTTGACCTGACCCTGGATTTCCGCATTGCCGCCGATGATGACGAGTCCGCGGGAAGTTTCATTGGAACGGAGGAGAAAATCCGAACCGAACAAAACGCGTGAGGCTTCATGGTTCCATTGGCGGCGTGTAATGATCAGTTCTTCGCCAGATTTCTCCCCGGCCGCAGGAGCTTCCACCTGATTGGTTTCATTGGCGTTTATGCTTTCCCGATCAGGGTTTGCCTGGACAATCGTTTGTTCGAAT
>JBQCGE010000508.1:0-4242 GCA_051955955.1 Verrucomicrobiota bacterium | reverse complement strand
AAAGCGCTGATCTTTGTGAACAATCGATTGGAGGGAAATGCGCTACGCACTGTCGAGGGAATGCTCGATGCGGCGAAGGTTTAGGTTTGTTTTAGTTATAGTTTGATTACCTTCAAATGTGTCACGATGTAACTCGTTTCATGAAATCCTGAACTCCGCTTGCCATCAACTGCACCTGATCTGCGGTGTACGATTGATAATGGCCATGAGCGGCCTCATTTCGAATGTGAAGCCAAGCGGTAATCTGCTTTTCCTCACCTCCCTCATAAGCCCCGGACTTTTTCAATTCAGCATTCAAAACTGTGGCCTTCTTCGGTTTACCTTGAGCATCGAGCACACCCAAATGCCTTGAAGTTGCCAGTTTACGCAAATGGGCTTCAAGCGTGGACCCTATAATTACCGCAGCGGCATCTTTATATCCCTGAGTCAAAAGATACTTTGCCATCTCCATGTAATCTCCAAAAATTTCAGCGGAGATAATAGACCTTATGGTGCCAAACCATCCTCTCCGGAGTGATTCCCTGGCTGCCTCAAGAACACCAATTGCGGTACGAATTGAAGATAGCGAAGGCTCACGAACGTGGGACTCAAAATCCGTTGTCAGATGATGCTCCTTCCCGAAAAGCCATTTTAAATAGGAAAGAGTAGAGCCTTTGAATTGAAAATATTTCTGGGGGTCCACTGTGCCTTCATGCAATCCCAAATGGGCTATATGTTCCGCTTCACAGACTTTTCCAAATAACTCGTTTTGAGCATCTTCCTGAAACCCCATACGATATTTTAGTCACTGAACCTAATGAATGTCTCGATTTTTTGGGTTTAGATGAACTTGATGATGCTTTCCCCCCTTCGCGTCGTCTTCTAAATTCTTCTCGCTTTCCGCTTAAAAAATCGTCTGTGGAAGGATTGCGTTCGCCTCTGATTATGGCAAACTTGAGGCATCTCTTTTCCATGGACGAGAAGAGATCGGTCGTGGCTGAGATTTCATTAAATAAAAAAGTTTCCCCCTCCATCTTGCTTGCGGAGGATTCGGATGATGATGCCTTTTTTTTCCAACGCGCGCTGAGCAAGGCCTATCCGGATTGCCATTTTCAGCGTGCGCGCAATGGAAAGGTTGCCATACAACTCCTCGAAGCAACGCTCAATTCAAACGCTGAAAAGGAGGGGCCGCATGTGGTTTTATTTCTGGATCTAAAGATGCCGCTGATGAACGGTTTTGAAGTCCTGGAGTGCGTTCAATCCAGGCAGCTACACAAGAATTTGCGCATCATTGTTTTGAGCGGGTCAAATGATTACTCAGACCGGGAGCGCGCGGCCCGGCTCGGCGCCTCCGAATACCTGGTAAAACCGATCAGCCGCGATGATCTTGCTGAGCGGCTCCGTTCTCTCTCCAGCTTTCCGGAATCTGCCCGGACAGAAACCTGGAGGGCCCGCTGAGTTCCGATCCGCAAAGGGTAAACGAAGAGTTGCTGAATGATTTTTTCGCGGAATGCGATGAACATTTAACCCACATTCGACAGGATTTGATCCTGCTTGAACCCTCGATTGGGAAAGCCCAGGTGGAACTGGCGGTGGTGCAGAATATTTTTCGTGGCTTTCATTCACTGAAGGGGATTTCCGCGATTGTAGGTCTTCGTGCCGCCGAGTCCCTGGCCCATGGAACGGAGGATTATTTGCGAGAACTATCGCGAAGCAAAATCAGCCTCAGTTCGCATGGCCTGGATCTCCTGATGAGCTCGGCCCAGAAGCTGGAGCAAATCGTAAATGCGTTTCGGACGGGACAGGCTATTCCTGACAGCGCCTCGTTGTTGGAGCAACTGCATGAAATTTCGGGCAGCAACAACGGCAGGAATGCTCCATCAGGAGCGCAGTCAACCCGGGTCCCGGAAGCAGCCCCGGTGGTTTCAGGCAGCGTGATGGATGAGGCACGGTCGAGAGGTTTGGTGCTTTGGAAAATCAAGTTCACACCATCAAAAGAGTTGGACCAGAGGGGAATAAACATTAATTCCGTTCGGGGGAAGCTTTCCAGCGTGGGCGAGATTCTTAAGGCCGTTCCGATGGTTCGGGGCGAGGGGATAGTGGTTTTCGAGTTTGTGGTGGGCATGAAGGAAACACCCGCGGACATTACTCACTGGGAAAACGAGGGTTTGGTGGCGGAGCTCTTCGAGCAGGCAAGCGAGGCAGAAGCAGAGCCCTCCACGGTGCCCGACCTCGCTTCGGCAACGGAGGCGCACAATCCCTTCCTGGCCCCGACGCATGTGGTGCGGGTGGATTTGAATCGGTTGGATGACTTGATGCGAATCGTGGGCGAGATGGTGATCCAAAGGTCCCGGTTCGATGAACAAATCGAACGATCCCAACGCGAGCGCCAGGTGCTCGATTTGCAGCGGCTCCAGGAAGTAAATACGGGGCTCGCGCGGTCTTTGCGAGCGTTGCGGGATGGGGTGATGAGGGTGCGCCTGGTGTCGGTTGCGGAAATTTTTGCGCGCATGCCGTTCGTGGTCCGCGATCTTGCCCGGGATAGCAACAAAAAGGTGCGATTAACCCTGGAAGGGCAGCAAACTGAGATTGACAAGTATCTGATTGAACAGCTGAAGGATCCCCTGCTCCATTTGGTTCGGAACTCCTTCAGCCACGGGGTGGAAACACCTGAGGAACGCAGGGCTGCTGGCAAGCCTGAGGAGGCGACAATTTTCCTGAAGGCTTCGACGAGCGGCGATTCCGTAATCCTGATTACCGGTGATGATGGCCGAGGGATTGATCGTGAAGCAGTGCTGCGAGAGGGAGTCAAAGCGGGGCTGACCACAGCGGAGTCCTTAGACAATAATGAACTGCTGCGGATTCTTTGTTCGCCCGGTTTTTCGACCCGAGCAGATGCGGACCGGGCTGCTGGCAGAGGCGTCGGGATGGCGGTGGTCTGGAACAAAATCAAGGAACTCGGCGGAAGCCTCACACTTGAAACGGAGAGAAACCGCGGTTCAAAATTTATTATTCGGCTGCCCCTTACGCTGGCGATTGCTGAAATGCTGATTGTCTCAGCCGCTGCGCAAACCTGTGCTGTGCCGCAAAGTTTTGTTTCGGAAGTATTGCAGGTGACCGAAGATGAGGTGCGCCGGGTGAACGGAGTGGAAGTGATCCAATATCGTGAAGGCATTTTGCCCATCATTCGCCTCGCATCGTTCTTTGGCCTGCGTGGCCAGGCGAGCGCGCGGCTGTCGGTGTTGGTTCTTGTTTCAGACCGGGGGAGTTCAGGTCTGCTCGTGGATCGGATTCATGGGCAGAAAGAGGTTGTGGTGCAGGCGTTACGCGATCCGCTCGTTCAAGTGCCGGGTGTGGCCGGGGCGACGGAACTTGGGAATGGACGCCCCGTTTTAATCCTGGATGGCGGGGCGTTGACGAGCGGGGCAATTCGGCCGCACGTTGCGGAGGAAGAAACCATCAGCAATGAAAAGGCAGATCATGGCTACTGATTCGGAGACATACATTTTATTCGAGCTGGCGGGGACCACTTACGGGATTCCGAGCAGCAGCGTGCAGCATGTCGAGATGCTGGAACATGTAACGCTGGTGCCGAACGCACATCGGGCGATTGATGGAGTGGTTTTTTCGCGGGGCCAGGTGATACCCGCCCTGAATCTTCGTGTCCGGTTCGGTTTTCCGCGTGAGGAACATAACTTGCGGACGCGTGTCCTGTTCACACGGATCCAGCAGCGGACGGTGGGTTTGATTGTGGACAGCGCGCGTGAGTTTAAAAAAATCCCGCCGCAATCGATACGCCCGATTGAGGAAGCCTTAACTGGAATAGCCAAAAATTACTTAAAAGGACTTACGACATTAAATGACCGTTTGATCCTGATTCCGGATCTTGAGGCGGTTCTCGATTTGGATATGGATGAGTCACTTGCCAACTCGCTTTCGGAAGTCATTGCCCGCGCCAATGCCCCATCAACGCAAACCTCAGCCACCACACATTAAGAATATGCCAAAATCAAAACCACTTTCGACAAAAGCTCTGTCGCAAAATGATTCGCCAGCCTCCCCTGCTCCTTCCCCTGGTGGAAATGGTGAAATTCATTCGGCGCTCACCCGCCTGAATGCAGGTTTAGGCCAGCAACAGGATGCGTTGACTGCGGGAACAGCCGAGACCAATCATTTGGCCACCTCACTCAAAGAAACGGCAAACCAGGCCCAGGCAGTAGCGACTGCAACGGAGGAGATCGTCTCCTCGATGAACGAAATGGC
>JBQCGE010000507.1:0-4888 GCA_051955955.1 Verrucomicrobiota bacterium | reverse complement strand
CGCCGAGCAGAGAACCTTCTCCACGGCGCGTTCCTCCTGCCTTTGGTGAGGCGGCATAAATGCGATCCGCCAGTCGGCTGAATGGCAGCGATTGCAACCAGACGCGACCTGGACCTCGTAGAGTCGCAAAGAACAGACCCTCACCGCCGAACAAAGCCGATTTAATTTTGCCCACAAACTGGATGTCGTAACTGACCGATGGCGTGAACGCCACGATGCAGCCGGTATCCACGCGGAGCATTTCCCCCGGCGCGAGATCGCGCTGCATCAAGGTCCCGCCGGCATGGACAAAGGCCCAGCCATCGCCCTGCAGCCGTTGCATGATGAATCCTTCGCCGCCGAACAATCCGGCTCCGATTTTCTTATTAAACGCGATGCCGACGCTCACCCCTTTTGCGGCGCACAGAAAAGAATCTTTTTGTGCGATCAGTTCGCCCCCAATTTGGGGTAGATGCACGGGAATGATTTTGCCGGGATAAGGCGCGCCAAACGCAACGCGCTTCTTTCCATAGCCGCGGTTATGAAAAACGGTCATGAAGAGCGATTCACCGGTGAGCAACCGTTTGCCCGCGCCCATCAAAGCACCCATGAAGCCGCTCGTTTGCTGCGAGCCATCGCCGAAGATGGTTTCCATCTCCACGCCATCTTCCATGTACATCATTCCGCCAGCTTCAGCGACCACAGCTTCTTGTGGATCCAACTCGACCTCCACATATTGCATGTCATCGCCGTAAATTTCGTAATCAATCTCGTGCATCAGTGCCATAATTTCCTTTTCGCGATTTGGTTTTTAGCTCGTCCATTCCGAAGCGTTGTTGCTCCAGAATTCACCCTGGAAGAAATCCTCAATTGGATTCATCGATCTTGCCACTCTATTCAGCAAAATCAACGCGTGAGCAATTACAAATCGCCTCTAATTTTGCAACCCTATCGCGTCGCGATCTTCAACCCCTGCCCATCACTGGACCGGCAATGCTTTCCCTGCCGAAAAGGGGAAAACTTTTCTTGACAAAGTCGGGGAGCCAATTAAAGTCGAGTAAGTTAAGTAATTTACTTATGATTGCACCCGCGGCCCCTGCCAAAGTAACTCACAACGAACTCATCAAGGCCGCCAATCCGACTCTTGCTGGAACGATTGGCTCGACCCTGGCCGATCCAAACGTCGATCGTTTTAGCGATGATGACACGCAATTCCTCAAATTCCACGGAATTTATCAGCAGGATGACCGCGACAAGCGCAAAACCGGCAAGCAATACATTTTCATGGTGCGCGGACGCCTCCCCGGCGGCGTCGTAACCGCAGACCAATATCTCGCCTTTGACCGTCTCTCAACCGAGTGCGGGAATAACACCTTGCGCATCACTACCCGCCAGGGTTTTCAATTTCACGGGGTTGTGAAAAAAGGCCTCGGCCCGTTGATCAAGGGAATCAATGACGCTCTTTCCACGACGATTGCGGCTTGCGGCGATATCAACCGCAATATCATGGCTTCGGCAACGCCTGCAACCAGCCCGCTGGTTGACCAGATCTATCGCCAGGCCCGCGATTTGACCAAGGAACTGCTGCCAAAAACGCGCGCTTACCACGAAATCTGGGTCGAAGGCAAAAGCATCGAACTGGAGCAAAACCCAAATCGGGATTTCGAAGATCCCCTTTATGGCAAGGCCTACCTGCCCCGCAAATTCAAGATCGCCTTTGTCATTCCGCCTTTAAACGACATTGACGTGCACTCAAACGATCTCGGCCTGGTCGCGATCATTGAGAACGATCAACTGCTTGGGTATGACGTGCTGGTCGGCGGCGGCATGGGAATGAGCCATGGAAACGCCGAAACCTACCCGCGCATGGCGACTTTGATCGGCTTTTGCACCCCTGACCAGGTGGAAGCGGTTGCGAAGGCGACGATTGGAATCCATCGCGATTTCGGTGACCGCGTCAACCGCAAACATGCTCGCTTCAAATACGTCGTTGAAGAACGGGGTAACGATTGGACCCGCGAAGAGATTGAGCGCCGCGCAGGACTCAAGCTGCAACCAGCCCGCCCCTATCACTTTGATCGCCAGGGTGACCTGCTCGGTTGGCACAAGCAGTTCGATGGCAAAAACTTTCTCGGGCTATTCGTGGAGAACGGTCGCGTGCGCGATTCAGAATCAGCCCAATTAAAAACCGCTTTGCGCAAAATCGTCGAACAATTCCGCCCGGAAGTTCGCCTGACGCCTTCGCAGAATTTGCTGCTCGTAAATGTTGAAGACGCGCAGATTAAGGGCATCAACGACATTCTCGCCGCTCATGGGATTCCTGTAGAAAACCAGGGCACCCCGGTGCGTCTCGCATCCATCGCCTGCCCCGCGTTGCCGACCTGCGGTCTGGCACTCGCGGAATCCGAACGCGTCATGCCAAGCGTGATCACCCGAATTGAAAACCTGCTCGCTGAAACAGGCTTGGAAGGTGAAGAGATCGTCGTGCGCATGACCGGCTGCCCAAATGGTTGCGCCCGTCCTTACATGGCCGAGCTCGCCTTTGTCGGTCGCGCGCCCAATAAATATCAGCTCTATCTGGGAGGCAATGTGGCCAGCACTCGCATGAATCGCCTCTACAAGGAAAATGTTAAGTCGGAAGATTTCGAAAACGAGCTGCGCCCAATTTTCACGCGTTACGCACAGGAACGCCAACGCGGCGAACGTTTTGGCGATTGGAGCGAGCGCGTCCTGCTCCAGGAAGTCGTTGCCAAGCCTGCTCCGGCAGCCGCCTCTGCTCAGCCAGCTGTTGCTTCCATCTAGGTGTTACCTTGAATAGCTCCGAAATCGAACAGTTAAACAACCGTTTCCAACAGGAATCCACCGAACAGATTCTCGGTTGGGCATGGGATAAGTTTGGTGAGAAAGCCGGGATCGGCACCAGCTTCCAGGGTGCCGGGCTCGTCATGATCGATATCGCCCGTAAAAACGGCTATCGCTTTCCTGTCTTCACAATTGATACGGGCTACTTGTTCCCGGAAACAGTCGAACTCAAAGCCCGGCTTGAAGATTTCTTCGATTTCGAGATTGAAGCAGTTCGCCCCGACCTCTCGGTCGAAAAACAAGATGAAGTGCATGGGGCCGATCTTTGGAAACGCGATCCGGACCTTTGCTGCACCATGCGCAAGGTGCTCCCGCTCCAGGGCAAGTTAAGCGAACTGGATTGCTGGATCACCGGTCTGCGCCGCGAACAATCCGACACCCGCTCAAACATCGGGATCATCGAGCTTTATATTTTCGACGAGAGCACCGGCCGCGAAATCGTGAAACTGAATCCCATGGCCGCATGGCGCCGCGAAGCGGTTTGGAAGTATCTGCACGATCATCACATCCCTTACAATCCCCTGCATGACCAGGGTTACCGCTCCATTGGCTGCCAGCCCTGCACTTCCAAAACCTCAAGCGCGCAGGGAGAACGCGCGGGCCGCTGGACCGGCTTTAACAAGGTCGAATGCGGCATTCATACTTTCATGGCTCGAAAAGCCTGATTTACTTTCCTATGGATTACCTGTCAAAACTCGAAAACCAAAGCATTTACATCATTCGAGAAGCGTTCAACAAGTTCGACAATCTCGCCATGCTCTGGAGCATCGGCAAGGATTCCACCGTGCTGCTCTGGCTCGCGCGTAAGGCCTTCTTCGGGCATGTCCCCTTCCCGCTCGTGCATGTCGATACGACTTACAAAATCCCTTCCATGATCGAATATCGGGATCGCCTGGTCGCCGATTGGAAGCTGGAACTGGTCGTGGGTAAAAACGAGGAAGTCCTCAGCTCCGGTAAGACCTTTCCCAACGGAAAAGCGACCCGTGTCGAATGCTGCGGCATGCTCAAAAAGGACGGGCTCAAGCAGGTGCTGGAAAAGCATCACTTCACAGGCGTGATCGTCGGCGTGCGCCGTGATGAAGAACCGACCCGTGCCAAGGAACGCTACTTTAGTCCCCGCGACAAAAACATGGAGTGGAACGTGGAGGATCAACCTCCCGAGCTTTGGGACCAGTTCAAGACAGATTTCGACAAGGGAACGCACATTCGCATCCATCCCCTGCTCCACTGGACCGAAATCAATATTTGGGAATATATCGAACGGGAAAACATTCCCATTATTCCGCTCTATTTCGCCAATGCCCAGGGAGAGCGGTATCGCAGCCTCGGTTGCGCCCCCTGCACCGGCACTATCAAATCGAGCGCCAAAAGCGTTCATGAAATCATCGAGGAACTGCGCCATACCCGTACCAGCGAACGTTCCGGGCGCGCCCAGGACAAGGAGAGCGAAGACGCCTTCGAGAAACTCCGCCGCGATGGTTATATGTAAGTGATCATGTGAGTGGAGCCTCTTACCCACTGGTTCATTCATGGGCGGGATTACTGATTTCTGAATATGTCTTCAAATAACAGCCATAACGGCGCACCGACCGAACAACTCAAAATCGTCATTGTCGGCCATGTGGATCATGGCAAATCCACCTTCGTTGGACGCCTTTTCAACGACACCGGTTCCCTGCCGGAGGGCAAGCTGGAACAGATGCAGCGGATCGCCGAACGCCGTGGGGTCCCCTTCGAGTGGGCCAACCTGATGGACGCCCTCCAATCCGAGCGGGATCAGAATATCACCATTGATACCGCTCAAATCTGGTTCCACACCGCCAAGCGCCAATACGTCATCATCGACGCGCCAGGCCATAAAGAATTTCTCAAGAACATGGTGACCGGCGCAGCCAATGCCGAAGCCGCTCTTCTCCTGATCGATGCCAACGAAGGCGTGCAGGAACAATCCCGCCGCCACGGTTACCTCCTGAACCTCCTGGGCATTCGCCAAATCGCGGTCCTCGTGAACAAAATGGATTTGCAGCGCTATTCGCAGGAACGCTTT
>JBQCGE010000506.1:0-9646 GCA_051955955.1 Verrucomicrobiota bacterium | reverse complement strand
AGGAAATGGTCGTGCGGCGTTTCGTGACGGAAGCTGTTCGCGCCGCCCTGCTGAATTTTCATGCGAAGGCGGAGACACGTCCTTCGGTGGCGAAACAGGTTGATCAGGCCGACCCGGCAGTTGAAGCAACGTCTTTAAACGCGAAAAATAGCGAGTTTCAATTAACACAAGCGGAAGCAGAAAAGGAAAAACCGTTTGAATTGAAGAACCCTGAACCCGCGCCTCAAACACCGAGCTTTCCGAACTTTGTTCCGCCGCCGCCCAACAGGCCAGTGGCGCAATGGCCACAACATTCCGCTTCAACGCCGGTTCCTCCACATTCGACGTCGATTGCAACGCTCCCGCTTGAAACTCCAATGCCAGCAACGGCCCAGTCCAATGAGGCGAACACGCTTCGCCCTGTGCCATTGCTGGAGGTGCCGCTCAGGATCGTGGGTGTCATTGGCAAACTTTACGTGGTGCTGGAATCCGATCGCGGCCTGGTTTTACTCGACCAGCATGCCGCGCACGAACGGGTATTATTCGAGCAAATGCTCAAGCGCGTGCAACAGGGGAACGCGCCTTCGCAACGATTGTTGCTCCCGGAAACTGTTGAACTTTCACCTCGGGACGCGAACTTTGTCCGGCAACAACTCCCCAATTTGAGCAAGGTGGGTGTGGGATTGAGCGAATTCGGTGAACGCACATTTTTACTCGATGCCTTGCCGCTGTTCATTAAATCGCTACAGCCGAAAAAGTTCGTGCTGGAGTTGATCGACGCGCTCAAAGCAGCGGGTTCTGAGGTCAATTCGTGGCGCATGGGCGAAGATGTCGTTGCCAAAACCGTGTGTCGGCACGCGGTGAAAGCGAATGATCCTCTCAGCGGCCCGGAACTGGAACAGTTAGTGGCCGACCTTCGCGGGTGTGATATGCCTTACACCTGCCCGCATGGAAGGCCTACGCTGATCGAGATGAACTTTCGCGAACTGGAGAAAAAGTTCGGGCGCAGCCAATAAAAAAGTCGCGCGGATGAGGCGCGGCTTTTGAAAGCTCAGGCAGAATCAGCTGGCTGGCTGATTCGTGTTTTCGGAAGAGGGTTGAACCTCTTCAATCGTGGCATTCTTCTCAAGGAAATCGAGCACCTTCCCGAACAGGATTTGTTCGTGAACTTCGCCGAGCCCGTTCACTTTCTGAAGTTCCTTCACCAGCTTTTGTGGAGCGACCTGACGTTCCTGCGCCATCTGCATAACGCGCCCGGCAACCTCCTCCTGGGTGACACGGATGTTTTCCTTCTCCGCAATCTTGCCGAGCAGGAATGCCGTTTTCAGTTTTTCCTTCGCGGTGTTGCTGGCGTAGTCAAAAATCTGGTTCTTGTTTTCATCCACAACTTCACGGGCGACACCGCGACGTTGGTTCTCATTAACAATATTGTAGATCGTTGCGCGGGTTTCCCCCTCGACAAGCGATTGTGGCAGCTCGCATTGCACACCGCCGTTTAACTTTTCAAGGATTTGAGTACGGATGCTCTTGCGAGTGTTGATTTCAATTTCGCGTTCCAGATCCTTGCGAACCGCTTCATTCAGTTTCTCGACGCTTTCCGTGCCCCATTCCTTTGCGAACTTTTCGTCCACTTCAGGCAGGTGCTTTTCCTTCACCTGGACGATTTCAACTTCGTAAGTCCCCTTTTTCTCGGCAAGCTGTGGAGTAACGAAATCTTTAGGGAAATCGACATTGACCGTCCGCTTGTCCCCTTTGGAAGCACCCACCAACTGCTCGCCGAAACCAGGCAGAAAACTGTTCGGCTTGATTTCAAGCCAGAAGCCTTGCTGGGACGTAAGCCCGCGAGCGGTGGGCGCGAAATCAGTTAGCGGCTTTCCTTCGGAGGTTCCGGTATAATTCACCACAACCACATCCCCTTCCTGAATGGGGCGGTCCACATCGTGATAGTGGGCCATCCGCTCGCGAAGGACGTCAAGCGCGCGCTTCATGTCCTCATCATTGACTGTGCGGATTTCCTTTTTGGCGGGAATCCCCTTGTACTCCGGCAATTCGAACTCGGGGGCAGTCTCCACTTCAATATCGAAAGTGAAATTCTGGTTACGGCCAAAGTCACCTTCCTTCACCTCGGGCGAGCCGACGGCGTGGATCTTGTGTTCGGAAAGCGCCTTTTTGTACGAATCATTAATGAGACGCTTTCGAACCTCCAAATCGAGGTCTTTTGAGAAATTCTTTGTAATGAGTGATGCAGGGACTTTGCCCGGGCGGAAACCCGGGAGGCGAATGGTGCGTTGCATTTCATTCGTGACGGAGTCAAAGGTCTGATCGACCGTTTGTGCGTCAACATCCACCCGCAGTTTTTTTCGGCACGGCGCCAAATTTTCAATCGTAACGTTCACGTTTTACACCCTAAAGGATTTTAATTAATGGAAGCTCGCGAAACTACCGCGAAGCGAGCGGGATACAGTAGGTTTGGGGGCTGGGAGTGTCAATGGCGCAAATAAAGCGACACGAAAGAAGTCTAACGACCGCGGCGCCTCAAATTTCAGAAATGACGAGAACGGATAAGAGCGCTTTATTTGCCGGGTGTTTTCCTCTTAAGATTTTAGAATGGCATGTCGATAGCTAAGAGCATTGAATCTCAATCCTGAGACGAAGGGACAATAACTGACCTTTTACACGACGGATTGCGCAAAAATGAAAAGCTTAGGCCGGATTTTGGTGGTAGCCGATGATGCTGTTGAATTGGACAGACTCAAGGCGTTATTCAGTCATGTAGCGTCGGCCTGGGAGACGCAATTCTGTCCAAGCGACCGGGAAGCAACCACTTACCTCAGCGAAACGGAATGCGAAGTCATCTTTGCGGCTTTATCCGCTGGACCGCTCGCCACCGCGCAGTTCCTTCACGAAGTCTGGAAAAAGCATCCGAAAACCGTTCGTTACCTCCTGGCGGATTCCATCGACACAGACGTGATGGTCACCTGCGTTTTGGGTGCTCATCAATACTTGCAACAGCCGATTGAACAAGAGGCTCTGCATTCCGCGCTCGAACGAGTCGCGTTCATTAACCGGCTTGTTCGCAATCCACGCATTCAGTCCCTGGTTTCGCGAATGCGGACTCTGCCCAGCCGCCCCTCTCTTTACCTGGAGGTGATGCGGGAACTTCGCTCCAGCAATGCGAATGCGAAGATCGTGGGTGAACTGGTGGCCAAAGATCTTGCGATTTCAACCAAGCTCATCCAGGTGGTTAATTCCGCCTATTACGGCCTGGCGCAGCAAGTGACCGAAGCTGCCGATGCGATTCTTTTGCTCGGCATGGAAACCACCGCTTCGTTGATTCTGAGCATCGAAGCCTTTGCCCGGTTCGATAAAGTTAAACCCCTTTACTTTTCAATCGATCGAGTCTGGAAACATAGTCAGTCGGTCGCGCACTCAGCCAAAAAGATCGCCGAAGCGATGACGAATGATACGTCCATCGCAAAGGATGCGTTCACGGCTGGATTGTTGCACGATGTGGGCAAACTCGCGCTTGCCTTAAATTTTGAGGAGCAGTACCAGGGGGCGCTCAAGCTGGCGGAGAAAAATAATCTGCAGGCATGGGAAGTTGAAACGGAGGTATTTGGAGCAAGCCATGCAGAGGCAGGCGCGTATCTTCTTTCATTATGGGGTTTGCCCTTGCCAATTATTGAAGCGGTCGCTTCACACCACCTTCCATCCCAGGAACTCGGTAAAGATTTCAATGCAGTCACGGCTGTTCATCTGGTGGAGCGGCTTGAATATGAGAAGGATCTTGCCGCGATCCCAGGCAGCACGATCCAGGTGGACCTGAATTACCCGCCGGAGCTTCAGATCGAAGATCATCTTGAGAATTTCCGGGCCATCATTCGAGGGGATGACCTTGAGGGTTCTGGTGGAACCATGTTTTTTGTCAAAAATGCGGCGCGAAATTCGGGACAGGCGGACGATGCGGTTGAAGCTTCGGATACAAAGTCTGGAGTGCCGATCATTGTTCCGGCAGCGGAACCGATTCAATATCGCGAAGTTACCGCTGGACGGCGCAGCCCTGGCTCGCTGCGCATCGTCGGGGCTGCGGTCGGTATCGCGGTTCTGATTCTGGGCAGTGTTTGGTATTCGCGGAGCACCCCGGAAAAGGCATTAGCCGGAGAATCCGGAACGCAGGAAATGGCCCGGGTAGAATCGACCAAAGTTGAGAAGGAAACTGAAATTTCCATGGCGAAAAAAGAACCGGGCAACGCATCGACAAATGGCGTTCCTGCCACTGTTCGAGAGTCAAACCCGGACGAAGTTTTCTCACGGTTGAAGCTTCAGGGAATCATGTATCACGGCGTATCTTCATCTGTGATGATCAATGGGAAGACATTGCAACTTGGGGACCAGATTGAAGGAGCTCGAGTCTTCTCCGTTGAGCCGCTGCAAGTCACACTCGAAAAAGATGGCATGCAGCACAAGTTGAAATTGAAATAACACTCACCCGGTTCCGTTCAGAATTTTACTACAGCAACCTGGGGGCGAGCCTCCCTGTTGCTGTCCTTTCCTTCCGTTACCCTCCTTCCTTAGCCTCAGCCCTGAATTGGCGCTGGAATCATTTGGAATTAATATGTAGCAATTAAGCCCTTGAGCCATCAGGACACATATACACACAACGAAGCGTATGCTGAATTTCTCGCCAACTGGGATGAGAATTTTTACGCGAAGTATGCCGATACGCTGAAGCCCGCGCGAGCGGGTGACAAAGTGTTGGATGTCGGTTGCGGCGCTGGCCAGGTGGTGGCGCGCCTGACTGAGGCCGGATATGAAGCGCACGGAGTTGACGTTTCCGAACCGAGCATTGAGCGGGCGAAGAAATTTTGTCCGCGCTGTCAGGTATATGATGGCACGCGACTCCCCTACCCTGACGATTTTTTCGAATCAGCCGGAGCGTTGAACGTGCTGGAGCATGTCGAAAATCCCGAAGCCTTCATCACCGAACTCGTCCGAGTGGTCGCGCCAAATGGGAGAGTGGTCATCTCCAGCCCTAACTTTTTACGAGCGATTGGATTCCGTGATTACCACCCGAAAATGCGGGGGCTAAAAAACAAGTGGGCCAATTTTAAGCGAATTCAGGATAAACGAGATCAAATGGCGCGCCATCCGGATTTGGTTCGTTTTGACCGAATGATTCCAATTGTGAAGGAGCCATTCGAACCGGATGATGACGCAATAATCGCGACTAACGGCCTGGAGATCGCCTTCTTTCTGGAACGGAGCGGATGC
The DNA here is from genome assembly GCA_051955955.1 of Verrucomicrobiota bacterium. GTDB lineage: Bacteria > Verrucomicrobiota > Verrucomicrobiia > Limisphaerales > SXQI01 > DASVNK01. Next base: position 4,396 of record JBQCGE010000506.1, on the reverse strand, counting down.
AAAGTAGAACAGGTCGCCTGCACGGATCGTTACGTTGCAAAACCTTTGGACCTGATGCTCAATGCTACTCCGCTGCGATATCTAATGTTTAGCGGATTTGTTGTAGCAAAGAAACTGAGTTCGAAAGCTTCCAGGTAATTACTCAGTTCTGTCCGATTCGCTGGAAGACTGGGGGTTGTAGAGCAATTCCCGTTCTCTTCGGGCTAAACGGCGGCGAACCATTTCCGCCTGAACCATGGATTTAAAATGGGTGTAGGGATTTTCCCCCACACCCTCAACCATCAGAGTCTTCACTGTTCAACAGTTCAATGGCTTCAAACGCCGGTCGTGCCGGTGGTACCTCTCCGGAAGAGGCTGACAATGAACAGCACCAGGAAAACGACGAAGCAGATTTTGGCGATTAATGCGGCGGTACCCGCGAGAAACGCAAACCCAAGCCATGCCGCAACCAGTGCTATGATTATAAACAGAATTGCATAACTTAACATAATGTCTCCTTGTATTACACTGGCACTGAACGGGGGACATTCAATTGAACCCGACCCTGATATACAGTTGAGAATTCGGAGCTATGCAGGGTCACTGCAACTATTTCCGGCCATTCAGGCACTTATGACCCCGCCTCGCCAAGAACGATCAGCATCGTGAGAAACAGCATAACGTTCCTCAGCAATTCAGGTGCGTTTTTCATTCCTTGAGGAGAGGCGATCGAACAAATCGCGAATCTCGGGATCACTTTGCACGTATTCGCGAATTTCTTTAATGGTCAGCGCTGCTTTCCCTCTCCAGTTCGTGCGTTCGATTGAAGTTCCTGGGGTGTTTTGAGGTCGTGTCTCCAACCAAAGATCCTCAAGGTTCACCAGCACGGTTTCTGCAGGTGAATCGGCCAGAAACTTGATCGCGCCGCACAGCACTTCTTTCACCCCTGGATTCCTGGATTTGAGGTATCCTTTCCGGCGGAGGAACGAAATTAGATTTCTTCGGAGTTTCTCGCGATTCGCTTTTTCATGCTCTACTTGATTTTTCGGGATCAAGCCGAGGTCAATACGGTCGGCTATATCCGCGCCCTCCCAATGAGCGGCAAAGGTCGGCATGTCATGCGTATTCAAGCTGGCTGCCAATTCGTGTTCAGGACGTGGCAGGGAACCTTCCGGACCTTGTTCATACTGGAGGACATACATGCGCCGCAACCCATGACGATGCATCGATTCATTCACTTCCGGCGGAACAGTTCCGAGGTTTTCCCCGACCAACATCGCTCTGTGGCGGTGTGATAATAGTGAGAGAATCGCATACAGCTCTTCTGCATGATACCGCACATAGGCTCCAGCCCGCGGCGAGTGGCCTTTTGGAACCCAGTAGAGCCGGTGCAATCCCATGACATGATCGATCCGCAGCATGCCTGTATGCCGCATTTGGAAATCGAGGTAATCAATCACATACCTGTAGTGCAGTTGGCGGATTCTTTGCGGATGGAGTGGCGCAAACCCCCAATCCTGGCCCTTGGTGAAGAAAGAGTCAGGAGGCGCGCCCGCGCTCGCTTCATTCGCGAAATAATCCTGATATTGACAGGCATCGAAGCTGTCTCGGTTCACGCCCAGGGGTAGATCGAGATAGAATCGAAGGTCGTCCCTATTAAAACGCGCGATCAGGTCGGCCATTTGCTCCTGCGCAATCCATTGGGCAAAGAGATAGAGGTCGCGAACTTTCGGATCATAATCGTCCTGTTCACTCCAATTGTTTTTCGCTTTCCAGGATCGCCAACTTATTTTGCGGCTTTCACAGACTGCACGGAAAACGGCGTAGTCACGCACTGCAGGTCGTTTCGATATGAAGGCTTCATACTGTTTTATTCTGCGGCCACGATTTTTGAAAAAGCCTCCTGAAAGCAGGTTGAGCACCTGCTTTCGTATTTCCCATTCCGCGGGGTAATCCACCAGTTTGGATGAACGAAAAGCTTCGAGTTTTTTTTGATATCGGGAGCTGGCGGCCATTACCCTGGCTTTTGCCGAATTTTTGAACTCTGGGATTGCGGTGACATCGATGAAAAATTCATTCCAAAATAATCGGCTGGCGGGCGAATAAGGGCTTGGCTCAATCGTTGGGTGGTCCAGGAATGCCGGAAGAATGGGCAATGAAGCGAGCACTCTGCCTCCTCTCGAGGCAACCCATTTGCCGAGATTTTTCCAGTCCGTGAAGTTGCCACTGCCCCAACTGTTTCTTGAATGCGCGGCATAGAGGGGAAGGAAGGCACCCCATTGACGGAGGTTATGCGCTGGGGTGTAAATTTTTTGCGGAGCAACGATGATCAGGACTTCGGCCTGAGAGTCGCGCGATTCGAGGTGCAGCTTATGAAATCCCATCGGCAAAGCTGGCAAGGCAAGCGCTTTATCTACCTTGGAACGCGACCTCCGGGAGTCTCCGGCTTGGAGCAGGTCAATGCTTTTACCATCCTCGAGCTGAACGACCGCATACTCCAGCTTTGTCGCCGAAACATTAATACCCAATTCGCTTTTACCGCCGTTCCAGCATACATGGACTGGTTCCGAGAGTTGCGATTTCTCCTCTTCCTTGAGCCGGGCGAGCGCATCGCGCCGCTGTGCCTCTGAAGAAGCTTTGATCCCAAGCGCGTTCAATACTGCTTCAAGGCTTTCAGCGCTCGCGTGGCATTTCTTCCCTCTGTTATCGATGTAACTGTCCTGGATTCCAGCCCTCCGGGCCAGGTTAACAAGAGAACGATGTTTACTCATTCGGTTTGATTTGCCCCAGAAGTTCGAGAATTGCGCGCAAGCTGAATTGAGCGCGATCCGGCGCGTATAGCATATCGCGAGAGAGGTCGGTGAAAGCTGTCTCGATCAGGCAGGCATAAAATAGAGCTTCGAAGGCCAACGGCTCCGGTGGAACAAGCCGGGATCCGACCAAGGCTTCACGGTAACTCTCAATGAAAATGGCGCTCATGCAGTTGCGCCATAATTTGCTCCAACTTTCATAGACACTCGTCTTTTCCGGAACGATTTTCCCGAAATCAACCATGCCATGGAGCGCTTGTTCGCTGACCTGGTGGAAACTGCGCACCATTCCGGCAATGTCTTTGAGCGGAGTGCGTTTGAGCCGGCGTTCGCCGTAAGACCGGTCTGACTCGCCTTCAAAATCAATGAAGACAAAATCACGCCCGGTATGGAGCACCTGCGCCAGATGGAGGTTCCCATGAATGCGGATGCGGACAGACTTCATTGGAATTTGGTAAAGCTGCTTAAGAAATGTGATGAACTCGGAATGCCTGGTGATCACTTCGCGAGCGAGTAACGCATTCTCTCCAGTCAGTTGTCTGCTGCGGGCATCCAGGGTTTGGATTGTCCTCAGCACAAAATTGCGCATGGATTGATAAAGCGAGCGTTGTGAAAACGGAACGAACTCCTCCGGCTCGAAATCCCGCTGGGAAGGGTCACTCGCCAATACTAAATGCAGCTCGGCAGTTCGTCGCCCGAGCAGGCGGGCTGACTCGGCGAATGCTCCAAAGAGTTGCGTTTCAGCTTCATCAAATTCGATCTTTGCCGCGGAAATAATTCGTTCGAACCGGTTTGGAATGGGAGGGGAGGAAAGGGTTCGATCAAAGTAGCGGGTGAGGGCATCGAACGTAAATTCCCAGGCAGTGCGGGCGTTGGGAACGCGTTGTGTCACAATGCAAAAGCTGAATTCCTGCTCGGAATTCTGGTAATTCAATCCGCCGAGGAGTGGGGCGATATTCGGGAAAGCTTTTTCTGTCAGGAATCGACCCAGCTCAATCTCTGGATTCACCCCCGGTTCAATTCTGCGGATTAACTTCAGGAACAGATCTCCGGTCATCGCGGAAGAATTATTCTGGTTTGGGTTCAGGATAACTTCCGCGGGATTTGCCGATATATTCGCGGGCAGCTCGCTCCAGGGCGCGAAGGTTCCATGGGTTGTTGATCGGCTCTCTTTTCCTGCAATAACCTGCTGCATCGCATTCCAAAACCCCGGAGAGCCGGTCGCATCAAAGATTCGGCATTGGGAACCATCCTCAAACTCCGCTCGGGCGAGCAGCAACTGAACCTGGCTTGCGTCGGGAAACGGTTCGTGGCTCTCAATTGCGACGGGGAGCAGATACTCCTCAGCATCGGTTTCGTTGAAATCGACATAGAGGGTGAGAAATGCGATCCCTTCAGTGAAGGGAATAAGTCGATTGATCTTCACCGAACTGATCGTGCGCACCCGGCCAATGAACCAACTTTGCTGCTTCAGAAATTGCGGCAACCGCTTTTCCAACTCACCAGAGCGATGCGGATCGAACAGTTCCGTCCAATTTCTTCGAATGCGCAGCGGTTTTAGAGCCGAAAGATCGGTCACATTGGCCACTGTCGCGGGTTCCAGCAGG
>JBQCGE010000505.1:0-3195 GCA_051955955.1 Verrucomicrobiota bacterium | reverse complement strand
TGCCCAATTTTTGCCATTGGGCTCATGATATTTTCGAGATATCCATGCTTCTCCAGTAATTCGTAAGCCTTTGTTTTATAGCTTTCATTGCCGCTGATGTGATAAGCGAACTGCAGCAGTGCGATGATCTCCGAGCTGTTCAACCTCCGGTCAAAGACCGTGACCGGAAAATGGTTCACATTCTCCGGGTTCCAGCGTCCCCACAATGTTGGTTTCCCATCCACGTCGATTAAATACCAATTATTCCGAATGATGTGATCGACGACTTTGGTCACGAATTTTGTGATACGTGCCTTTTCCTGACTGCTTTGCGCGGCGGTTTCATACATCACAGCGGAACCAAAAGTATGCGCTATGATCTCGTCGCTGCTGGTGTGCGACTTCCAATCCCAAATTCCATCCCCTAGAGAGTGCCATCGCTCCGGGTCGGATATTTTGTAACCAGTCCGCTCGAAGGTCCGCGCGGGAAATCCGTTCAGTGGATTGATCGATTCAAGCCGTTCAAGTGCGGTGAAAGTCTCCCATGCATGGCTTCGAGCCTTTTCATCACCCGTGGCGCCGTAATGGAACGCCTGGCTCGCCATGTAATAATTACTCCAGGTGCCGTCGTTATCCGTATCCACCATCTCCGCTGAACTGGCCACACCGGGTTCCTTCAAATGCAACTCGGCGCAAAATCCGTATCGGATATGCCTCTTTCGAATCTTAGCCTCATACCAGGCGGCCTTTTGAGCCAGAGTCATGTTGATAAACTCAATCTCGTTCAACCCAGTTGCCGTGAGCGCCCACGCATTGCCCAGGGAATCCACCGCCAAATCGATTACGTGATCGTCATCCAGCCAACGTTTCGAAGCGAAGTAGGAAATACCAGTCCTGCTTGATTTTTTCCAAACACCCCGAGTCGTTCCCACCCATAAATCTTCTCCAAATGCCTTGAGCGCGGTCACGTTCGTCGAAGGCACTCGGGAATAAATGGTGTTGTGGTCCCCCAGGCCTTCTGCAGTTCCATAGGGAAAGCCGATAGAGATGAAAGGCCCATTCGCTTGCGCAAGGTCAATAATCTCCATTTTCTCGTTTTCGCCAATCTGCACGGCCTTGCCCTGCATCACTGCGTACAAATTTTTGCCGAAGCTGCAAATATTTAAAATCGGTTGATCTCCCTTTAAACTCAGATTGTGAATTCCTTCGTTATCGAGTAACGCAAGATCCCTGCCACTCCAAAGCAAGACTTCTTCTCGTTCATTCACCGCGATGTGGTCGTAGCTCTTCGACAGCTTCCGAACGAACTTTCCCGCGTTTCGATTGCAGGTGATTTCATCGGGAAACAAATAGTACAAGTTCCCGTTAGCGACTGTAATGTCGTTTGGAATTTTATCGGCCAGCGGACGGTAAGAACGATCCCGCGCGACGGTGTCACCAAAGATCCTGTAAACCCCCTTCGAAGTTAAGATGTAAACGATGTCATCCTTGTCGATGCAAATGCGTTTCGCTTCGCCACGAACTTCGGGTGGTAAAGCATATTTATGCGAAACCGGTTGAGAAAATGCGACGTCCGGCTCACCGGCGTACGCTCCTGACACAAAGGAAAACAAGAATAGCCAGACGATTAACGTTTTACCCATAATAAGACAAATCCAAGTATGACAATGATGGCGGTTACGAACCAAAGCAGCCCATTTCTCCGCTTCGGTTTTTCCCCAGCGAATTCCCTGCGGACAAACTCGTCGTAATCAAAGTTGGCTTCGGTATCGATTCCGAGGCCTTCGTAACGAGCCTCATCCGACCAGCCAGTCTCCGGGTCTGAACCACATTCCGGGCATGCCTTTGCCCGGGCGGGGACTTCCGCGCCACAGTTGGGGCAAATCTCGGGGTTCATGCTCTCACTATTGTCACCGGGGATAGAGTGGTAAAGCGCAGAGTTCCGGGAAACAGTTTCTTCGTATCTAAAATCGACAAGGTCTGATGACATTCAATTGTTCATCGAACGAAGCTGGGTCGATTTGGGTGTTGTGAATTGGCCGGGTTCTTTTAGGTTTTGATTTCATGCCACGCAGGATTGTATTGCTGATTTGTTTGCTCTTACTGGGGTGCAACCGGAAGAGTTCGGATGTGCCACGAGCCGAAAAACAGCCAAGCTCTGGGCAGAACGGAGCGACGAACCAAACCCAGGCGGCGCAGGAACGGACGAATGATCACGCTTACGTGAGTATCAATTCCTCTCTGGCAAACACTACCCCTACGAACCAACTCACGAAGGAACTGACGCTCGGCGGTACCAACGAAGCGCAAACAGCCATAACTTCGCCAAAGGAAGAACCAAGGAAAGACTTTTCAACGTTTCCGGGCCACGACTTGTACCTGGAGGCCCGGACAATCTTGAAGCGGAAGTCGAGTGATGCCGATTTAGCGCGCGCGATTGATCTGCTGAAGCAGGCGGCGGAGAAAGGGAACCCGCCTGCGCAACATGCGCTCGCGGTCGGCTACCTGGAAGGGCTCGGGATGCCTAAGGATTCCGCCAAAGGAGTCGAGTGGCTGATGCGGTCCGCCACTAACGGGTACCCGGAGGCGGAATTCAAGCTGGCGAGTTTGTACGCGCGCGGGATTGGGGTGGAACAAAATTTAACCGTGGCGGCGGATTGGGCGAGGAAGGCCGCTGAAGCCGGCAATCCAGAGGCGCAATATAATCTCGCAGCCTTGTACGCGGCCGGGTTGGGAGTGCCACGGGACGCGACAAACGCGGCGACCTGGTTCAAAAAGGCGGCGGAAAATGGGCATCCGACCGCCCAATCAAATCTCGGAGTGTTGTATGCAAATGGAAAGATCTTTCCTGAAAACTTCGATGAAGCATTAAAGTGGTGGCGCAAGGCAGCGGAACAGGGCCAACCGAGCGCGCAATTCAATCTCGCTCAGGCGTTGCAGGAAGGAAAGAAGGCTCCGCTCGATTTGGTGGAAGCATACAAGTGGGCATCGCTGGCAGCGGAGTATGGAGATGCGGATGCAATTGAGGCACGAGACTCCATTGCGTTGCGGATGAGACCGGAGGAGATTGCAGAAGGACTGAAACGTGCGCGGGAATTTAAGACGGCGCTTGCGGCCAGGGAAAACGAAAGACTCATGCGCGATTAAATTGCATTCAGATTTTTGAAACCTTTGGCCTCAAACAAACGCCTAATGAATGAACTTGCAAATTTGCTT
>JBQCGE010000504.1:0-4806 GCA_051955955.1 Verrucomicrobiota bacterium | reverse complement strand
GGAGCCGAAACACCATTAGCCTGCTCGAATTGCTCGACGCGATCGAAGAGGTCCACGAAAAGCGACCTGAAGTGATCTTCGATGATTGGCGGGCTGCGGACCAGCAGTACTACGTATCAGACACGCGCAAGTTTACCGAAGTAACCGGATGGAAACCGAAAACGTCTGTGCAGGACGGCATCGCCCAGCTTTATCACTGGCTCCTGGAAAATGTGGATAGCAACTCCATTGTGGCCGGACGGTGGCAAAATGTCGCCCCTCGAAACGGCAGCCGAATAAATGGATTTCATCGAACTGCAACTGCTCGGAGCAAACGGCTGTTGCAGACGAATGGACGGAAAAAACTTGTAACGGCTTAACGTTAAAGAGGTGCTTAAACCAGAGTAAATTTTCATGGACCAACAGCTCATGCGCGCCGCCGTGCTCCAGCGCGAACGACATTTCGAAATCCAAAGTGTGCCCATGCCAACACCCGGCAAAGGGCAGGTCCGTGTCCGTTTGGAAGGGTGCGGAGTCTGCGGCTCGAACCTGCCGCCCTATGAAGGACGCCCATGGTTCCAATATCCGCGTGAGGCAGGTTCTCCGGGACATGAGGGTTGGGGAGAAATCGACCAGGTGGGAGAAGGAGTAAGCGACTTTCAACGCGGTGAACGTGTTGCACTCCTTTCTTGTAATGCTTTCGCGGAATACGATGTCGCTGATGCCAGCGCGGTCGTACGGCTTCCGCCATCTTTGGAAAAGAAGCCTTTTCCGGGGGAGGCGCTCGGTTGCGCGTTTAATGTGTTTCGACGGAGTGAAATCGAAGCCCGTCAGAAGGTTGCGATCATTGGGGTAGGGTTCATGGGTAGCTTGCTCGTCGCACTCGCCGCAAAAACAGGGGCGGAGGTGATCGCAATTACTCGGCGAGGCAGCGCATTGGAAAAAGCCCGGCAATTTGGAGCACGCCACCTCGTTCCAATGGATGATCATTGGAAAATTATTGAACGTGTGAAGGCTTTAACGAGCGGCACGGGGTGTGACCGCGTGATTGAATCGGTCGGGGCGCAATGGCCGCTCGATTTGGCGGGCGAATTAACTCGTGAACGTGGCCATTTAATCATTGCCGGTTATCACCAGGATGGGCCACGCCAGGTGAATATGCAGCTTTGGAATTGGCGTGGCCTGGATGTAATCAATGCCCACGAGCGCGATCCGCGAATTTACCGGCAGGGCATGGATGAAGCAGTTGAGGCGGTGGCAAGCGGTCAACTCGATCCCACTCCGCTCTACACCCACACATTCCCACTCGAGGAGATTAACAAGGCATTCGAAACAATGGCCTCAAGACCTGAAGGCTTTATGAAAGCGTTGATTCAAATATGAGCAGCACTCTCGCTTCACTTGAAATCGAAAGTCCGGTTCGCCCACTGTTGAAACCGCGCCTCGGTTTTCTTGGCACTGGATGGATTGGCCGCAATCGCATGCAAGCGATCGCCGCGACTGGGCTGGGTGAAATTGTCGCCATTGCGGATTCGGTGACTGCGAATGCAGTGGAAGCGGTCAAGTTTGCCCCGGGAGCCGAGCAGGTTGGCGGACTCGAAGAACTCCTGGAATTCGATCTGGACGGCATCGTCATTGCCACGCCAAGCGCGCTTCACGCAGAACAGGCGATCCAGTGCCTTGAAAATGATGTCGCGGTCTTTTGCCAAAAACCGCTGGCACGGACGAGGGCGGAAACCGAGCGGGTCATCCATGCTGCGAAGAAATCCAATCAACTACTCGCGGTGGACCTATCCTATCGATTCACCTCGGGCGCTCAGAAAATGAAACGGCTCATTGAGCATGGCGAACTGGGCAAGATCTTTGCCATTGATCTTGTGTTTCATAACGCTTACGGACCGGATAAACCGTGGTTTTATGACTACAACCTTTCTGGCGGCGGTTGCCTGATCGATTTGGGAATCCATCTGGTCGATCTCGCGTATTGGCTTCTTGGCACCAACAGCCCGGGAGAGGTACACGGGTCACTTTACAGCCAGGGCAGGAAATTGAAACCGGCGGAGCCGCAAGTCGAGGATTACGCGGTCGCACAAGTTGAGCTTCATAACGGAATCACAGTGAACCTCGCGTGCTCATGGAAAATTTCCGCAGGCCGTGACGCGGTCATCAGCGCGGCCGTCTACGGCACGCAAGGCGGGGTGAAGCTCGAAAACGTGAACGGCTCCTTTTACGAATTTCAGGCCGAGCAATTTCGCGGGACTCATCGCGAAGTCCTGGCGAGTGGCAGTGAGGAGTGGGGCGGCCGAGCCGCGATTGATTGGCTGAAACGACTCTCTGAAGGAGCGCGCTACGATCACCAGATCGAACAACTGATCCAGGTGGCTGGAACTCTCGATGCAATCTACGGACGCGAATGAACCAACACTTTCCAAAACGTATTTTGATGACCGCTGATACCCTTGGCGGAGTATGGTCCTACGCGATGCAGCTCATCACTGAGCTTGGAAAGAATAATGTTGAGGTGCTGCTGGCCACGATGGGAGCTCGACTCAGTTCCGATCAAACGGAGCAGGCAGAGGCACTTTCAAATCTGGAAATTGCCGAGAGCGAGTACAAGCTGGAGTGGATGCAGGATCCGTGGGCGGACGTCGAGGCAGCGGGTAAATGGCTATTGGAACTTGCGGCTGATTTCCAGCCGGACCTCATTCATCTGAACGGTTATGCCCATGGGGCACTGAATTGGAACGTGCCTTCTATCGTCGTGGGGCATTCATGCGTGCTCTCCTGGTGGCAAGCGGTGAAAGGAGAACCCGCACCCGACGACTACAAGCGATATGAGTGCGCGGTTCGCGAGGGGTTGCATTCTGCCGATGCGGTCGTGGCACCGAGCCACTCAATGATGCAATGCCTGCAGGATCATTACGGTGAATTTCATAACGCACGGGTAATTGCAAATGGCAAAAGCGCAGAGGATTACCACAGCGCAGAAAAGGAGAATTTCATTTTAAGTGCAGGCCGTCTCTGGGATGAAGCGAAGAATGTAGGGGCGGTCTGCGCTTTTGCTTCTCAGTTGCCGTGGCCCGTTCGCCTTGCGGGTGTCAATGATCATCCGGACGGACGGGCCACAAACTTTGACGGAGTAGAATACCTGGGCCGGCTAAAAGAGAGGGAGATGAAGCAACAACTCGCACGGGCAGCAATTTATGCCTTGCCCGCCCGTTACGAACCGTTCGGCCTCTCGATACTTGAAGCGGCACTGAGTGAATGCGCGCTGGTGCTGGGAGATATTCCATCTGTTCGGGAGAATTGGGATGATGCGGCCTTATTTGTTGCGCCTGACGACCATGAGGGATTGAAACGTGTTCTCCTTAACTTGATTTCGAATCCACAGCTTCGACGCGATTTGGGAAAACGCGCTTTGGAACGGGGCCGCAAGTTTACTTCGCAATGCATGGCGAGAAAATATCTCCGGCTCTATTCAGAATTGTTGTCGGCCAATAACTCATTAGCAGAAGCGGAAAGGAGCTTGCTCGCCACCGCATGAAAGTCCTCCTTTTCTATCACTCACTGGTTTCGGATTGGAACCATGGCAACGCTCATTTTCTGCGGGGTATTGCGACGGAATTAATTGAGAGAGGCCATGACGTTCGGGTGTTCGAACCCGAAAATTCATGGAGCCGCCAAAACCTGATTTCCGAACATGGCGAAAAGCCAATTCGCATGTTTCACCAGGCTTATCCGAAGTTGGAAAGCATTGGATACAATCTCGCAACCATCGACCTGGACGCCGCGTTGCGCGGCGCGGACCTTGTGATTGTCCATGAATGGAATGACCACTCGTTAATTCAGCGGATTGGCCAACACAGAGCACGGGAAGGCAGTTATAAGCTGCTCTTTCACGACACTCATCATCGCATGATCACGGACCGCGCGAGCATGGATGCCTATGACCTGAGCAACTACGATGGCGTGCTCGCCTACGGCAAAGTGCTGGCCGATATATACAAGCAAACCGGGCGCGTGCAAAACGTCTGGACGTGGCACGAAGCTGCCGATACGCGAGTTTTTCATCCCTTCGCGAAACAAGCGCGCGAGTCATCAGAAGGCGACCTCGTCTGGGTGGGAAATTGGGGCGATGATGAGCGCACGGAGGAGTTGCACGAATTCCTTATCGAACCCGCAAAAGGGTTGAAACTCAAGACTCGCGTATATGGAGTGCGCTATCCATTAGAAGCACAAAATGCGCTTGCCGAGGCAGGAATTCAATACGGGGGATGGTTGCCGAATTTCGAAGCGCCAGCGGTTTTCGCAAAGTTTAAAGTTACGGTCCATGTGCCGCGCCGTCCTTATGTGCAAACGTTGCGAGGCATTCCAACGATTCGCCCGTTCGAAGCGCTGGCTTGCGGGATCCCACTCATTTGTTCGCCGTGGAACGACGCGGAAAATCTCTTCACTCCAGGCAAGGATTATCTCTGTGTCACGAACGGCAGGGAAATGAAGGATGCTATGCGCGCCGTGCTGCAAAATCCCTCGCTTGCACAAGGGTTGACCGAGCACGGTCTTGCCGCAATTCGAGCCCGCCACACCTGTGCGCATCGTGTCGATGAGCTGCTGGAAATCTACTCACAACTTTAACATGAAGCATGGATTAAACATCGCCTTTTTCGGTTCAAGCCTTGTTTCGGCTTATTGGAACGGCGCGGCCACTTACTACCGCGGAATTATTCGAGCGCTCAGCGAGCGTGGTCATACCGTGACATTTTTCGAACCGGACGCTTACGACCGCCAAAAGCATCGCGATATCCCGGATCCCGAATGGGCCAAAGT
>JBQCGE010000503.1:0-3108 GCA_051955955.1 Verrucomicrobiota bacterium | reverse complement strand
GTGAAAGCCAGCGACTCAAGCTGGTCAGTCATTTGGCGCAATGCGCGGAAGGGAAAGCCCGCGATTCAAAACCTTTATTGTTCATTTTCGACGAGCCGACGACGGGGCTTCATTTCCAGGATACTGAAGTGCTGCTTGCGGCCTTTCAGCGACTGGTTGATGCGGGACATTCGGTATTGGTGGTGGAGCATAATCTTGATGTGATACGCTCTGCCGATTGGATCATTGATCTCGGACCCGAAGCGGGCGATCTCGGTGGAAAGGTCGTGGCGCAAGGTCGCCCGGAAGATTTGCAGCAAAATCCAGAAAGCGTGACGGGAAAATTCTTAGCAACGGAATAAATACTTTTATTTCCCGGACGCCTGAGAAATCAATGGGCTGCAATCGGCCCCTTCTTTTTACCCACCCCCTTGAACAGGAAAACGAGCGGGATGCAACAGATGCAGAGCACTCCGAAAAGACGGAAATCAAAAACGAAGGCGAAGAGTTGCGCCTGCTGTTGCAATTGCGCGTAGAGCAAGTGAAGGGATTGCAGGGCAGATTGGCTGCCCGTTTGATGGTTTAAAGCATTGGCAATGGTTTCGTAGCGCTGTTGGAAGATCGGGTTGTAAGGAGATAAATGCTCGACAAGGCTGACGTGCCGGATTTGCGCCTCGCGCGATAATAGCGAAGTGACTCCAGCTATTCCGAAACTGCCTCCGAGATTCCGCATTAGATTAAACAAACCGGTGGCATTTGGCATTTGTTCCTGCTTGAGATGGCCGAGGGAGATTGTGGTGAGGGGAACGAAAATGAAACTGACGGCAATTCCATTGACCACGCTAGGCCAAATGACCGCGCCAGGAGTAATCGTCATACTGATTTTTCCGAGCCAAAAAGAGGAAATAGCGAGAAAACTAAAGCCTACAAAAATGAGGCTCCGATTTTTGACTTTGCCAATGATGCGCCCGACGAAAATGGTTGTGCAGAGCGCGCCGATCCCGCGAGGGCTCATGACCAAACCACTTTGCAACGCCGGATAACCCAATAAAGTTTGCAGATAGATCGGGAGCGCGGCGGTGGTTCCATAGAGAACGGCACCGACCAGGGTGATCATGAGCAGGCCAACTGAAAAATTGCGATTTCGCAAAACCCGCAAATCGACAAGGGGATGATCGGTTTTAATTTCGCGAATCAAAAATGAAACGAAGGCGACTCCCGAAATCACGGCCAGCCAGCGGATCTTTTCTGATTCGAACCAGGCTTCCTGCTCGCCTTTATCGAGCATGACCTGCAAAGCACCAAGCCACGCTGCGAGAAAGACAAAACCGATCAGGTCAATTCTGCCGACCTTTGCGTTGGTTATGTAAGGCGGATCTTCAACCACCGCTTCACACATCAGCGCGGAAATAATGCCGACCGGAAGATTAATGTAAAAAATCCAGCGCCAGGAGTAATTGTCCGTGATCCAACCGCCCAGCGTTGGCCCGATGATTGGAGCAACGACGACTCCCATCGCAAACGCCGCCATCGCCGCCCCCCGTTTGTGAGGAGGAAAACTCTCCAGCAAAATCGCCTGGGAAATCGGAACCATTGCCCCACCTCCGGCCCCCTGCAAAATGCGGGCGAGGATCAGGATAGGGAGATTCGCCGCCATGCCACACAAGACGGAGGCGATGGTGAAAATGCTGATACAGGCGATGAGCAGCTTTTTGCGGCCAAAATAATTGCCGAGCCAACCGGTCATCGGCAGGACAATTGCGTTGGCGACCAGATAACTGGTGAGGACCCAGGTTGATTCCTCAGTGGTGACCGCGAGACTTCCGGCAATATGGGGAAGGGAAACATTTGCCACGGAAGTATCGAGAACTTCCATGAAGGTGGCGGACATGACCGTAATGGCGATCAGCCACGGATTATGGCTCGGTCTCCAGATTTCGCCTGCGGATGGGCTGCTCATTCGTGGATCAAGTAGCCGCTTTATTTCGGTTTGTTAAAACCTTGGACGTCAACCAGGTGAGAAGGAGCGCAAGCAGGGCTGCGATGAGGCCGCGCCAGATCGGAGCGAGAGTCCAATCAGAAACTTTGATCGATGGTTGGACCGACATTCCAGGGCCAAGTGTGTGCTCGGCCTTGAGAGCTCTGTTAAAGACAATTTTAACAGGGACGCGTTGAACCACTTTCACGAAATTTCCAACCGCATTTTCTGGCGGTAAAAGACTGAACCGCGCTCCCGATCCGGATTGGATGCTATCGACACGAGCAGGAAACTCGCGACCTGGAACGGAATCGATTTCGACTTCCGTTTTTTGGCCTGGGCGAATATTGGCGAGTTGAGTTTCCTTAAAATTTGCCACGACCCAGAGTTCATCGGGCACCAACGCGAGCAACTGTTGGCCGATCTGAACGTAAGAACCAGGTTCAACATTTTTCCGGGCGATGACTCCATCTTCAGGAGCGATTACGTGCGTATAGGAAAGATTAAGTTCAGCGGTTTTAACGTCGGCACCTGTTTGGTTGAGTTGAGCTTTAGCCTGGTCAAAAGCGCTTTTTGCAGCGACCAGTTGCTGGGCCGCTTCCTTGACACGCGATTGTTCGGTTGCGGCTTTCTCCTCGGCTGAACGGAGGGCCGCGGCAGCAGAAATAGCTGCGGCTTTTGCGGCATCGAACTCCTGTTGTGAAAGAATTTGTTGCCCAATCAGTCCTTCGGCGCGCTTGAAATCGGCTTCGGCGCGTTCTGCGGTTGCTTTTGCGGCGGCGGCATCTGCCTGCGCTTGCCGGGCGGAAGCTTCGGCAGTGTCCACGCGGGTTTGCATGAGAGTATAACTGGCAGCGACGAGTGATTCATTAGCCTTTGCAGAGGCCATGCCGGCTTTTTTCTGTTCGAGTGCAGCTTCGTAATCCCTGGGATCACTCCCGAAAAGAGGGTCACCTTTTTTAACGCGCTGGTTGTGCGTAACGTGAACCGCGCTAACATTGCCAGAGACATTGGGGGCAATGGAAACGACATGGGCTTCGAGGAATGCATCGTCCGTGGATTCGTGTGTGAGACTCTGCACGAGATAACCCAGCCCCCAATAGAGAACCGCAAAAAGACCTGCAGCCAGTAAAACCAAAAAAATCCAATGT